>JADFZD010000006.1 GCA_015232705.1 Magnetococcales bacterium
GCCTCCTGGTCCTACGGGTATCGATGACGGCATTCTACCAGATTTCAGACGGTTTGACCCGATTCTGCGACAGGCTCCTTACCCACATGAAAACGCGAGGAGCCAAAAATCTTCAAAAAAGCCAAGTCCCGCGGAATCAAGGCAGCGAAGGAATCTCTCTACTCGACCGATCCGTCTTGCGAAGGATAGGTAGGGACCAAATCATCCAAAGACAAATGTATATACTTCTTTATGCCGATCATATCAACCAGAAGTAACGCGCGCTCCTTATTGTTTTTGCAAAGAAATATCGCATCATACCCACTCAGTGGCCCACCTGTGATTTTAACGGATTGCCCAGGTGCAAATTTCGGAAGAGGTACGGAAATCACTCCTTCCGAATTGGCCATATCTAAAAGAATTTCTACAAATTCATCCTCTACGGGAGGATAATAATCTCCAAAGCGTAACAAGCCCCTAACGCCATAAGTTGAACGTATAGGGGCGATATTATCATTCTTTAAATCAAGAGAAATAAACAGGTAGCAACAAAAAAACGGCTCAAGTACTTGTATGCGCTTGTTTTGGCGAGTTCGACTCACTTTTACTTTAGGTAAAAAGCATTTGTAGCCTTGATTGCTCAAATTATTTTTAGCAATCTGTTCACAATTTGGTTTACTATACACAACGTACCACTTACACATATTCGTTCTTAACCCACTTGTATCCGGTCAAGACAGCGGGTTCCGGATGCAACCCATGTAGCACAGTCTCTTTTTAATTTTGGTCAGCTCTCGACATGAATGAAATCCGGGATCCTGACAGATTTTCCTAAGGCGTGTTGATATATCAAGGCAGCGAGCCTTCTGACAAGGCGCGACGACCCTATCAGCCCAGCATACACGGTAGTATGTGAGCTGCGAAGGGGCGTCGCAACGCCGTATCAAGGCCACTGACGCAACATATCAACACGCCCTAAGAGAGGGTGGAAGGTCACGCCCAAGTGCTCTTATCCGAGCTGTCCAAAGCAGTACTCGGAAAAATTATAATTCCTTTTGACTTTCAATTTTTAATATTTTTTTAGTATTTTTATATATCAATAAATTATATTAATAATCAATTCAATCATATTAATTATATTCAATATGAGTTTGATTGTTGAATGTCAATACAGTCTAAAAGACTGACCGCCAATCGCCAAGGATTGCAACCGACTCAATCGCACAAATCCACCGGCAGATTGGCGTGTCGCCACTCTGGGAAGCCCTCCTCGAGTCTTCGGGCAACAAACCCCCGCTCGCGCAACCGGGCCACCGCCTCGAAGGAGAGCACACACCAAGCCCCGCGACAATAAGCCACCACCTCGCGACCCGGTGGCAGTTCATGCAACCGTCGTTCCAACTCCCGCAGAGGAATGTTGAAAGATCTGGGCAGATGACCCGCTGCATACTCCTCATGCGGACGCACATCCAGCACGGTGACGCTGCCGTCGTGTATCCTACTCAACAACTCTTCCCGAGGCAAGGGTTCAAGATTGTCCTTGGTCAGAAGGTAGTTCCGCACCAACTCTTCCACCTCGGCCAGATGACGCTCGGCTAGCCGCCGGATCACCCCGAGCAATGTGACGATCTCCGGATCGGACAGGCGGTAGTGTACGTACAACCCCTCTTTTCTGGCCTGGACCAGACCCGCCAAACGCAACTGCTGCAAATGTTTCGAGGCATTGGCCACCGACAGCCCGCACAGACGCGCCAGCGCCTCGACGCTGCGTTCTCCCTGGGCGAGAAACTCCAGCATCTCCAATCGGTGCCCCTGTCCCACCGCCTTGCCAATTCGGGCCAAATGCTCGAATAACTCCTGCTTGAAAGAACTCGACATCGATCTTACGGATCCTTCCACCTTCCGAGCGGTTCCGACTTCCATGGATCGCATGTTTCCAGAAGCGCCAATTCAGGGCAAGTGCAAAAGATGCTTGACTTAAAATCAGACTCCTGATTGAATACAATTCAACCATTAAGTTGAATTATTCCACTTTAACCATAGCTGCCACCCTTGCCACCGATGGGCTATGAAAGGGGAGTTACGAGCATGCCACATGAAGCCATGGTGCGATTGGGAATTTTCTTGGGGGTGATGACGCTTGTGGCCCTTTGGGAAACCCTGGCCCCGCGACGCAAACGTACCCTGACCCGTCGGGAGCGTTGGATACCCAACCTGAGTCTGGTGGTCATCGATACCCTGTTGGTCCGATTGCTCTTTCCGATGACGGCGGTAGGACTGGCGGTTCTGGGTCAGCAGCAAGGCTGGGGGATGCTCAACCAGTTGGTCTGGCCGGAATGGTGTAAAATTGCGCTGGCGGTCATGCTGCTCGATATGGTCATCTACCTGCAACATGTCGTCTTCCATGCCCTGCCCGTGCTCTGGCGGCTGCATATGGTCCATCACGCCGACCTGGATGTGGATGTCACCACCGGGTTGCGCTTTCATCCGGTGGAGATCCTGCTCTCCATGGGACTCAAACTGGCGGCTGTGCATGCCATTGGCGCTCCGCCACTGGCGGTGTTGATCTTCGAGGTGTTGCTCAACGGCATGGCCCTGTTCAACCACGGCAACATCCGCATGCCGGAGGGGCTTGATCACGCCTTGCGCTGGTTACTGGTCACCCCGGACATGCACCGGTCGCATCACTCCCATCTCTCCCCGGAGGCCAACATGAACTTTGGCTTCAACCTCTCGCTGTGGGACCGGATCTTCGGCACCTACTGGCCGCGTCCCGCCGAGGGACATGAAGCCATGCAGATCGGCCTGGAACATCAACGAGAACCGGAGAAATGCCAGCCTCTGTTGGTTCTGTTGCGGATGCCCGTTCGCGCCAAACTGGGAGAATACACCATCAACCGACGCTGGTGATCAGTGAGATCCGGCCATGAACCACGCCATTGCCGATCATGCAACCGGGAGCGTCCCGACAGGTCGCGCTCGCGCCCGTCATCGGTTGATCCCCGTGCGCCTGATGCCGGCGAATCGACAGCGCTCCCAGGCGGGCCATTATGCCTGGTGGGTCCGGGCACTCGCGATGTTCGCCTATGGCTGGGCTTTTCTGGGGTGGCTCAACGATGCCTGGCTCTTCCAATTCGGCAATCCTCTCTGGCTCAACCGCTACACCGAGCCGGTGATCATTCTTGCTTTCGGCCTCTGGCGCATCCGGGCGGAGAAAAATCCCTACACCCGCAAACGTCTGCTCATCCTGGTGACCAACGTGACGGTGCTCTGGTGGCTGATCCCCTGGGCTTGGCCCTTCATCGAGCCACACATGGGCTATCTGGCCGGACTGCCCGCCTTTCCATCGCTGCACACGCCGGGGACGGTCACCTTTCTTCTGGTGCTTGGTGGGGTGTTTCTTTTCGGGCGGCGTGTCATCTGCGGTTGGAACTGTCCGTGCGTCGGCATCCGCGAAACCGTATGCTTCGCTTTTCGCCACGCGGACCCTGTGCCGCGCTCGGATCGGGCATGGCGGCTGCGTCATATCAAATGGATCGGGTTCGCCCTCTACCTGGGCGCGATATGGGCCGTGACCCGCCCGGCCAACAACATCACCACCGGTTATCTCGGTTTCTTTGCCATGATCGTGGTTCTGCCCTATTTTGCCATCATGCTGCTCTCCCCCTGGATCGGCAATCGGGATTACTGCCGCTTTTTGTGTCCATATGGGGCCACCTTCGGACTGTTGAACAAGGTGGGGATGTTCCGCATCGATTATGATGCCAAAAAATGCATTCAGTGCGGCAAATGCGCGAAGGTGTGTGACATGAACATCCCGGTCTGGCAAATGGGTTTGGCCAACCAGGGCAGGGCCGGGTCGATACCACCGAATGCATGGGGTGTGGCCGCTGCATCACCGAATGTCCCAGCAACTGCCTGGCCTTCCACGACGTGCGCAACCTGTTGCAACCCGGCCTGCGGCAGGACCGGCCCCATCCGCAACGTCGCGCGGACTGGAATCAAACTGCCGTGCGCTGGCGTTTCACCGGCTATATCCTTCTGATGGCCAGCGTTTTGGGGGGTGGGGTCCACTATTCCGGTCTGGTGGGCCGTTTTGGCGAACTTCCGGCACGAATGGGGGCGATATGCGGATTGCCGGTACTCTCCTGGTAGTGGCGCTGCTCTGGCCATGGCTCGCCTGGGCCGGACTCGATCCGGATGCCAAGGGTGTTGGCGAGAATGCCGACCTTTGGCGCCCGGATCCCATGCACGAATACTGGGATCCGGGAAACCTGCACCGCCCGGAAACCGAACGGGTGAAAGGCCTGTTCCAGGGCGAAGCGTGCCTGGAGTGTCATCGGGTGGTCACGCCCGGTATTGTCAAGGAGTGGCGAACGAGCCGGCATGCACTGACGAAAGAACCGGTGCTCTGTCCGGCCTGTCATGGCGAGGATCACCAGAAACTGAGCTTTCCGGGTCCTCAGACCTGCGGCAATTGCCATCCCAAACGGCTGGCGCAGATGGAGGAGGAGAAGCATTACGGTTTTCCCAGCCACGCTCTGGCCATGGAACGGGCGGTGGACTCCAAACATTTCGCCGACAAGCCCAAGGCCGAAGTGGCGGCCTGCCTGCAATGCCATTCGGTAGCCAGCAAATGCGACTCCTGCCACACCCGACACCGCTTCGATGCCGCCGAGGCGCGCCGCCCGGAGGCATGCATCACCTGTCATTCGGGTCCGCCCCATCCGGATGATGAGGCCTTCTTTGCCAGCGCTCATGGCCAGCTATACCGGCAGGAGGGAAAGCGCTGGGACTGGAGCAAGCCTCTGGCCAAGGGAAACTACCCGGCACCGACCTGTGCCTACTGTCACATGAAAGATGGCAACCATCAGGTGGCCGACAAGGCGGTGTGGAAATTCGGCATCCGCGAGATCAATCCGCAGAGCGCCGAAAATCTGATCAAGCGCAAACGCTGGCAGGTCACCTGTGCGGATTGTCATCCGCCGGAGGTGGGCATGGAATTCTTCAAGAAGCTCGACGCGGAACGGACGCAGAGCTGGCGTCAACTCTACGCGGTGGAACGACTGCTCAAAAATTTACGCTCAGACGGGCTGTTGAGCCCCTCGGCCAAAGAGCGTCCACCCTATCCCATCGATTGGCTGGCCAAACTCTTCCCTAAAGAGCGGATCGGCTTCTACGAAGGCCAGGCCTCGGCGTTTTATAATGTCAGCGCCATCGAGCGGGACTATTTCGAGTTGTGGTATTTTTTCAATCTGGGCGCCTACAAGGGGATGGCGCATGGCGCGAAAGAGCTGTCCGAACAGTTTCACGAGCGAATGGGAGTTCAGGTGGAGGCGATCCGCAACGAGGCGGAACGTCTGCGCGGACAGACCGGTGCAAAAAAGGATCTGAAACCGTTGTGGATGGAAGGCGACTATACGAAGTTCAACCTGGATTACAATTAACGGATAGAGAGGGTAAGCGCCATGAGGAGAATATGGATAATCAGCATGATCTGTCTGGCCTGGATCGCGGGCCTTCCGGGTGGTGTTGCGGCGGATTCCCACCAGAAACCGCTCGATGATGCCGATGCCCTGAAAGGGGTGACGGTGGGCAAGGTGGTATTCGACATCGGCATGTCCAACCCCCAGACCCTGCCACTCTATCTCAAGGTGATCGCCCAGACCCATGCCGATCTGGAGCGCCAGAAGGTGAAGCCCGATGTGGTGCTGGCCTTCCATGGCGGCGCTGTGAAACTGGTTTCGTCCAAGCGTGATGTCCTCCCCTTGGATCAGCACCCCTTTTTGGAGGAGATCGCCGCACGGATCGCCGACCTGCAGAAGAAGCCCGGTGTGCGCATGGAGGTGTGCGGACTGGCGACCAAACTGTTCGGCGTGGACAATGCCACCATCCTGCCGGGTATCAAGGTGGTCGGCAACACCTTTGTCTCCCTGACCGGCTATCATGCCCAAGGGTTTGCCTCGATTCCGATCTATTGACCCGCTGAAAGGAGTTGCCTGCATGAACCGACCGATCCCAGATGTATCCTCCTCCGACAACCGGATCGTCATGCGCGTGATCGTCACAGCCGTGCTGATCGTGGCTTTCGTGATGACCTGGCGTTATCGGGAACTGCTCGATCCTCTGCAACTGGAATCCTCGCTGCGGGCCTTGGGCATGGCCGGCATGGCGCTGTTCGTTTTGATTTATGCCGTGGCCACAGTGATTTTTCTGCCGGGATCGGTGCTTACCTTGGCCGGAGGCGCTCTGTTCGGTCCCTGGCTGGGAGGGGCACTGAGCCTGACGGGCGCCACCCTCGGCGCAGGGGTCTCTTTTCTGATCGCCCGTTATCTGGCCGGGGATTGGGTCGCGAAACGTTCTGCCGGAATCGCGGCCCGGTTGCTGTCCGGCGTGGAGCAGGAGGGGTGGCGCTTTGTCGCCTTCGTGCGGCTGGTGCCGGTTTTCCCGTTCAATCTTCTCAACTATGCGCTGGGATTGACCCGCATCCGTTTCGATCACTACCTGATCACCTCGCTTCTCTGCATGGCCCCCGGCGGTCTGGCTTATGCCTGGTTGGGTCATGCCGGTCGCGAGGCGGCCTCTGGCAGTGCCGATGCCGTACGAACTGGCTTATGGGCGTTGGCGCTCCTGGCCGTGGTGATGATGATCCCGCGCTGGGTGCGCAAGTCGCGCGGGACGGGCAATCGGCTGGAGATTGCCAGATTGCGTGCGATGCTGGAGCAAGGTGAAGATCTCGTGGTGCTGGATGTGCGCGATGCCGCCGATTTTTCAGGCGAGCACGGCCATCTGCCCGGTTCGTTCAACATTCCGCTGCCGGAGTTGGAAGCCCGCCTGGAGGAGGTGCGTCGTCTGGGTCGCCCCCTGGCTCTCATCTGCCATACCGACCGGCGTTCCACCGAGGCGATCCATCGTCTGGAAGCGCATGGCATCGGTCCGCTGCATCTGGTCCTGGGCGGAATCAAGCAGTGGCGTCAGGAAGGGTATCCGGTGGAGCACGGATGAGCGGCGCATCTCCCTGTCGGATGCAACGCATTGCCGAGGCGCAAGACATTCTTGGCCTTGGCGAAAAGGCGACGCTGGCCGCAATCGAGGCTCGGGCCAAAACCCTGCTCAAACGGGAGACGGTTGGCGATGATTCTGCCCGGTACCGCGATGTGCTTGGCGCCGAGGAGGTGGACAAGTATCCGTCACCCGCCGAATGGATGGCGTGGCGTTTTGGGGCCAGACCCTGCTGGTAGAACGCGCGCAACAGGGTGGTTGGGCGCAGACCGCAATCGTGAGGGATCCGGAAGGCGCAAGCGATGAACGGGGAAACGCTTTTTCGTGGATGGTTCTTTCTCGTGGTAACGCTTTGGGCAGGCTCGGCTCAAGTCATGGCCGGAACCTGTCTCGAATGCCACCGGGAACGGGATGGCGCGTTGGTCACCGCCTGGGAGAAGAGTCGCCACGCGCAAGCCGGGCTGGGGTGCGAAGCCTGCCATGGCGCGGAGCATGATGGCGCCATGGCGCGCCGCGCCCGGCCTGTCGAGGCCTGCGCGAGCACATGCCATGCACGCGAACGCAGCAGTCATATGCTCTCCAAGCACGGGGTGATCGCCCTCTTGGAGGGAGAACGGTTGGATTTCTCGCTGCCGTTGAAGGATGGCAACCAGCGCGCCCCGAGTTGCGCCTATTGCCATCTGCACGACACGGAACATGACGCCGGGGCCGGGATTCTGCCGTTGATTCCGCTTGCGGCGGTGTCCAACGCGTCGCTGACCGTCCGAACCGAGGCGCGCGCCGTCCCGTGCCGGGATTGCCATTCCCCGCGTTTTGTCGAGACCTGGTTTTCGACCGGAGACAAGATGGTCGAGATCGGTCGCATGAAAGTGCGTGAAGCCGAGACGCTGATCGCCCGACACGAGGATGTCGAGGCAGGCAAAATTCTGGCGCGGATGAAAGACGTGCATCTTTCCAACGTCCGCTTGGGGGTTGGTCATGCCTCGCCGGACGATCAGTGGTGGCACGGACACCCGGCGCTCGATGGCGATCTGTTGCGCATCAAGAGCCGGATCGGCGAGATTCTGTCGCAAGGTTCGCAAACGATGAACCGTCCATGAACTCTGCTCTGCCCCCAATGGATGAAAGTGGCTCTTCGCTGTACCATGTGAGCCGCCAAAATCCATATATATATAATTAAAATAATCATTCAAGACATAAAACAGACGCTCAACATGTGAGCGTGGGCCCCTCCCCCCCCGAATCTCCTCATGCGACACTGACCTCCAAAACCGGCTCCGCCGGAGGCCAATGCTGTCGATGGTATTTCAAGGCTCGCTGCCTTCATATGTCAACACGCCCATGGCAGGCATGTTCCACGGCCATGGCATGTGACCCAGATACGGCGCTTTCGCGTGATTTTACGTGCCAACATATGGATTCATATGGTCAATTGCAAGAAGCTGTCGTTGCCTTGTCGGCAACGAGGCATTCTTACGATTTAGATTATGAATCAACAGGTTATTTGCATCAAGCCTTGGAAATTTACGGATCCAGGATGAAGAACAGGGTCAGATTTTTATTGCATTTTCTGAATTTTAAGCAAATAATTTATAGAATTTTCTCGTTTTATCGATTCGGTATGGCAAATTCAGAATCGACAGAGAGTGTTCTGCTTAAAAATATCTTGGCTCATAGGGCCATCCGTGTGAGACGAGAGGGCTGATGCCTTTACACGCATTGCCGGATATCGTCTCCCCATGGTGACTCTTTTGTCTTTCACATCGCAGGCCCGTGGAGTCAATATTTTTTATTGTTCAACACGAACAGGATCTATGCAGGTGAATTTTCATGATGGAAGCATCTCACTCCCAAGCATAATTTTTTTGCACGACGTTCACGATAACTAGACCTGATGGGAGGGGTAGCGCCCCTTGCCGTGGAACGCCCTTTCGAGCGCTCCTCGGCACACATGACACCAGTCTGGTTGCCAACACATTCGTCTGATTCGGCCTGACGGCATCATCCTTGAGGTTGCCCAGCATGTTAAAGCCGCAAATTGTCCATTTTCTTCTCGGTGGCGCAGAATTCGAGGAGGACGAAGAGTATCTGCAGTTTCAGTTCCGTTTCCTTTACATCCTGATGCTCAACGGACTGGTCTTCAATTCCGCCTTTCTGCTATCCGACGGCGTGGGATTGGTAAGGCTGGGCAGCGCCCATCTGATCATGACACAGGCCTATTCCCTGATTTCTCTGCTTCTCATGGTGCTGGTTTGGGGGCGAAAAAACCGGTTCACATGGGTAGCCTGGAGCTATGTGGTACTCAATTTCTTGCAGTTCGTCTCAGCCCTGTTGTTCGTGACAGCAGACGAAATGCGTGTCGTCTGGTTCTTTTTACAAATCAGTGGCGTCTATATCCTGTTGGGAGCATGGCCGGGAATGTTCAATACCCTGGCCACCATTCTGGCCATACATACGGTCAATCCGAACCTGCAATCCCCTTTGTCCACCCATGCGTTGGCCACCCTGACGTTGAGCCTGGGTGCCGCAGGGGTGGTATTTCATGTGTACAGCAGCCGTTCCGTATCGTTTCATCGTCGCATGGTGGAATCCAACGTACAACTGCGCAAACTCTCCACCGAAGATCCCTTGACCGGACTGTTGAACGCCCGCGCCTACTATGCCCTGGTGGACAAACTGATTCGACTCGCCAGCCGCAATGACACCTCCTTTGCGGTCCTGTTCATCGATCTGGATCATTTCAAGTCGATCAACGACCGATATGGACATGAGGCCGGCGACAGGGTCCTTAAGGAGACCGCTGCCTGTCTGGCTCGACTGCTTCGTCACAGTGATGCGCTGGGAAGGATCGGCGGGGAGGAGTTTTCGATTTTCCTCTCCAACATCACGCAGGAAGAGGCATTGAGATTTGCCGAAAAGGTGCGCGGTGACATCGAACAGCGGATGCCCCGCATCGAAGAGACCCCCCTGCGGATTACAGCCAGCATTGGCGTCGCCATGAGCCAGTCCGAACCCCGAACCTTCGCCGAGATTCAGGGAGAGGCGGATCAGGCGATGTATCGAGCCAAAGCCGCAGGACGCAACCGGGTCACCCTGTTCGACGGCAAGAGTCAGGCAGCCTCCAGGACAGATTAGGGTCTGGGTTTGCGGTTCAGCGGCCCGCACCCAACAGATTGGCAAACCGTAGCAAAGGCTCCATCATCGCCTGGCCGACACGACGCGGATCCGGCATCACCCTGTGAATGGGACAGGGCATCGGCGTCACGGTCTGGAAATAGGGCACCCAACCATTCTGTAGCACGCGCGCCGTGTCCCAGTCCGTCAGAATCAGATCACACCCCCATGCCTTGGCCATGAGCGACAATTCGGACGATGGAGAACCAGAAATTACCTGGCAATCGGGATCTTGAACGCCGCACCGCCTCAGATCGTGCTGCAATCGCTCCAGCAAAGCATGTTCGCTTTGCCGAAAACGCTCTGTCGAAGAGATCTCACACCCATCATCCTGACGCCAGGTCAGGTGATCAAACAGCGTGACAAATCGCACCTCCACGCCTTCCATGCGGCGCTTGTGGCTGGCCAGACGAACAACCTGTTCGTGGGGATCGAACAGGTCGATCACGGCGATGATGCGCTGAGGTCGATTCATGACAGAGCAATCCGCGTCCATGGTCAGGTCGGTGGCAGAATCAGGCCATCCCTGGCCCCCGTCGAATGCACCGCCATGACGACCGCGCACCCTCCTTTTTCAGACATTGTCAGCAGACCGATGGGCATGGGCAAGCCCGGCACGTAAGGCGCTCATTCGCTTGCGGGCCGCAATGGATCGGTGATACCGGCATACGCGCCGTGGGTGAAGATCTTCTCCAACGCCTGATCCGCGGTGGCAAAAATGTGATCCTGCCCCACCTTGTTCAGCAGTCCGGTAGCGCTCATCACCTCCAGCACCTGCCGCTTCAATCCAGAAAAAAGCACCTCGACACCGTTCTCCTTGAGACGATCCACCACGTGGTGAATCACCTCCTCGCCCGAGGAGTCGATCGCATTGATGCCATCCCCGACAATGAGGATATACGAGGCTTCGGGATTCTCGGCGATGGCATGCAGAATGGCATCCTCAAAATAGGCCACGTTGGCAAAATAGAGGCGTCCGTCAAAGCGGATGGCCGTGACCAGATGTGAGGTCGGCAAGTGATGGATCTTGGCGTCGCGCAGGGTTCCGTCGTGAAAACGACCCAAAATGGCTACGCGCGGTTTCATGGTGTGGTACAAGAAGATAAAGAGCGAAAGCACTGTGCCGACAATGATCCCCTTGTCCAGATGGGGTGCCGCCAGCAACGTGACGGCAAAGGTCACCAGCACGATCATGCCATCCAGGCGGCTCGCCTGCCAGGTATGCTTGATGGCACTCGGCGTGATGAGACTGGTCACGGCCAGCAGGATGATCACGGCGAGCACCGCCTTGGGCAGATGATAGAGATAAGGCGTGAAGAACAACAGGGTGACGCCAACGAACAGTCCGTTGAAAACCATGGCAAAACCGGTTTTGGCGCCCGCCTGAAGATTGATGGCCGATCCGGTGAAGGAGCCACAGGCCGGATAGGACTGGAAAAAGGCGCCGCCGATATTTGCGATCCCCTGTCCGATCAACTCCTGATTGGGATCGACGATCTGTTTGGACTTGGTGGCCATCGCCTTGGCCATGGAGATCGACTCCATGAAGGCCACCAGGGCGATGATCAACGCCGCCGAAAGCAGGGATGCCACGGCATCCCAATGCAGAGTCGGCATGCGGAATTCGGGCAGACCTGCCGGAATGGTGCCGACCACATCGCCGCCGCTGCTGAAGTAAACATCACCTTTTTCAACCTTTTTCACCCGCCACAAACGGCCATCGCTCTCCTTGCCAGCCGGAAGTTCACCCTGTTCATAGAAGGCTGCTTCCCCGCTCATCGGGTTTCTCAGTCGGACCAACTGCATGCGGTTGATCTGCTGCAAGCGGGTATTATTCTGTTTTTTCAATGCCTTCAAATCCAAATCCAGCAGATTGATCGCATGATTCAACTCTGCCACCTGACGCGACTCCCCGTTTTTGAGGGCAACGCGCAATTGGGTCGTTTTACGGGTGGATTCACTCATCAAGGAGGTGATGCGCTGTTCGGTTTCGCCATAACCGGCCAGCAGATCTCGCGATGAGGCTGTGGCGAAGTCGGTGGTTACCCCTTTGTCCTTGTTGGCAAATCCGACCGCCTGACTCAACAGGGTGGTGACCACCACCACCACCAGCACACTCGGTTTGGAAAGCCAGGAGACTTTTTTCAAAAGCAGGATCATCGCCAACGCCAGGATCGACATGGCCAGGGTAGGCAAATGGGTTTGTGGCAGATAGGATGCCATCTCCAACATATCCTTGAGAAAAGAGTCACTGCGCCCCTTGGGAATACCCAGCAGCATATCCAGTTGCGACATGCCGATGATGATGGCTGCCGCATTCATGAAGCCGAGAATGACCGGATGCGAGACGAAATTGACGATGGTTCCCAGTTGCACAACCCCCAGGAACAGCTGAATCATCCCCACCAGCAGCGCCAGCAGCAGCGCCAGACCGACATACTCATCGGTGAGGGGAATCGCCAGGGGGGTGACGGCGGCGGCTGTCATCAAAGAGACCACCGCCACCGGCCCGGTGGCCAGTTGGCGACTGGATCCCCACAAAGCGCCCAGAAAGGCGGGAACCAGGGCGGTATAGAGTCCAAAGTAGACGGGAAGTCCGGAGAGTTGGGCATAGGCCATGGCCTTGGGCACCAGCACCAGAGCTCCGGTGATGCCAGCCAAAAGATCGTCACGCAGGATCGTTGTCGGCAGAGGAAACCATGACATAAAGGGCAGCAGACGCTGCATCAACCTGTTGGCGGCCATCAAAAGGTGATCCCCCGAATCGACAATGGACGAAAAGAGCGTGCCGTTCTATTGCAATTTGCATCACGTGATGCTGCAACAACTTTGCAGATTGATCAACAGCTGTCAAGATGTTAATTGGATTTCTGCACACGAAGCCACGCCTGTCTCACAAGGGGCATACGGTTCATCCCAGATTCAGCCGTTGCGAAGGATGGAACGAGTCAACACGTTGTTTTGAATGGTGAATTCAAGAAATCGAAGTTGCCTTGTCTGTCATGAGACATGCTTTCGATTTGCCATATGGATCAAAAGGTTGTCCTAGATGAGCGTTCACGACTGCCGGAACCAGGCGCATGCATTGCCATGCAGATGGATTCATCATCCCGTTTCGTTTTCCTCGCATCGATTCTCAAACCGGGATCTCTCCATCCTCCGGAAGCGGACGAATCCGCTTTAATTTGCGCCACAACGAGACCCGATCAATCCCCAGAATCTCGGCGGCCAACGTCTGATTGCCGCCTGCGTGTTCCAGCACCCAAATGATATAATCCCGCTCCAACTCCTCCAAAGTCGGCGCGCGGTCGCCACGACTGCGAAAGGTGCGGATCACCTGCATGCGCAGGGTTTCCGGCAGGTGCTGTGCGCCGATCCTCTCCTCGTTGCACAGAGCCACGGCTCTTTCGATGATATTCTCCAACTCCCGGATGTTTCCGGGAAAATCGTACTCACGCAGCAATGCCAGCGCCTCCGGGAGCAACTGGCGCGCCGGTCGTTCCATGCGCATGGCACTCCGCTTGATGAAGTATTCGGTCAGCAAAGCAATGTCGCCTCGACGTTGTCGCAGTGGTGGAATCGTCAAGGTAATCACATTGAGTCGAAAATAGAGATCCTGCCGAAAGCGCCCTTCTGTCACGGCCTCTTCCAGGTTGCGGTTGGTGGCGGCCACAAACCGCACATCCACAGGAATGGGTCGCACGCCTCCCACCCGCATGATCTCCCGCTCATGCAGGACCCGCAGCAACTTCACCTGCATGGCCGGACTCATTTCCGCCACCTCGTCCAACAGCAGAGTGCCCCCATGCGCTGCCTCCATCAGCCCAATTTTGGTCTGTACGGCCCCGGTAAAGGCCCCCTTTTCGTGACCAAACAGTTCGCTGGAGAGCAACTCCTCGTGGAAGACACTGCAATTGACCGCCACAAACGGCATCTCTTTGCGCCCACCCTGATGATGCAGGGCACGCGCGATCAACTCCTTGCCCACCCCGCTTTCGCCGATGATCAGGGTGTTGCAACCGGTGGGTGCAATCTGTCGCACCGTCTCCAGCAGCTTGAGCATGGCGGGATCTCGGGTGATGAGTCTGACCTGGGTTTCCCCACGCAACTGTTGCAACTGCTCCTTGAGTTCCCGGTTTTCGCGCCGCAGCCGCACCTTGTGCAACGCCTCGCTGACCACCTTGCGCACCTCGTCGAGTCGAAACGGTTTGGCCAGATAGAAAAAAGCCCCTTCGCGCATCGAAGCCACCGCCGATTCCAGGGTGGCGTAGCCGGTAATCAAGATCACCTCACTCTCCGGAGCCACCTTTCGGGTGGTCTGCAACACCCCCATGCCATCCATACCCTCCATGCGCAAGTCGGTCAAGACCACATCAAACCTCTGTTTGTGCAGACATTGTACCGCCTCGGCGCCACTGCCGACCGCCACAGTGGCATACCCCTCCTTGCGCATGACATGATCGAGATTGCGCAGGGCAATCGGCTCATCATCAACGATCAGGATTGTGCCGGTCTCTGCCATGTTCGTGCTCCCGGAGTGGCTTGCGTGACCATGCCCACGCAAGGGAATTCACAATAAAATTCTTATGAAACATGACTTTGATTTAGTTTTGAAGAATTCGGCGGCAGACGGATGGTAAAACAGCTGCCTCTGCCGGGCACACTCTCCACCACGATCTCGCCCTCATGCTCCTCGACCACCTCGTGGACCACCGTCAAACCCAGACCAGAACCTTGTCCCACCGGCTTGGTGGAAAAAAAGGGATCAAAAATGCGCGACATCTGATCCGCACGGATGCCGATTCCGCTGTCACGCATTTCGATCTCCACCCAGCGATCCCGGCTGAGGCCGACCGCTCTGCCGGGTGCGCTCGGATCCGCCGAGCCGTGACGGGCACGAATGGTGATCTCACCTGCCTTTGGTATGGCATCCACGGCATTTTTGAGCAGGTTGATGAACAACTGCTGCAAACGCTGCCGGTCCCCGACGATCATCAACGCCGGAGGAATATCGATATGCACCTGAATGTGCTGCGGCAAAACACCCTGGCTGAAACGAATCACCTCCTTGATCAGCCCCGCCAAGGCCAGAGGTTGACTCTCGAAAGAGCGTTCGCGGGAGAAATCCAGCAAAGAACGGACAATATTTCTGGCTCTGAGGGTCTGCTCATCGATCTGGCCCAGCATTTCGGCACAAAAACCCGGTTCCAATCGCTCCCTCTCCTCCAGCAGGATCTGGCATGAGGTCGAAATGTTGGATAACGGATTGTTCAATTCATGCGCAACGCCAGACATCAAGGTGCCCAAAGCAGCCAGCTTTTCGGAACGCAGCAGGTGTTTCTGGCGTCTTTGCAACTCCTTGAGCACTGTGTTGAAAGCCTGCGTCAGGGATTGAATTTCCCGATCGCCGGAGTGGATGCGAAGCGTCTCGAAACGACCATCCACCACGCTCGCCATGCTCTCCTCGATCCGACGCAGCGGCTGCACAATCCAGTGCGATACCGACCTTCCCGCCAGCACGATGACCACTGCCACCACAACCATGGCCAGCAACAACTGCTGACGATGACGCGCCAAAGCCTCGTGGACCTGTCGCCGCGCCACGACCGCACTCTGCTCGGCGGCGGTGACCAGGCTCTTGCCCAGAATGCGCAACTCCTTGGCGGCGGCATCATCATCCAACCTCGGGAGCAGCGCGTCGTATTCGACCAAAGTCCGCCCAAGAGAGGGGATCAGCTGCACATCGCGCTTGATCTCCTCCAGATAGAGCGACAACTGTTCCCGATCCTCCTGCTGATGGTAGAGCAGAAAATTCTTCTCGAACCGTCGCAACTCAAGAATATGATTCAACATCGTGATCACCTTTTCCCCGGAGAGCAGTTGTTGCGACACCGTGCGCAACTCCACCAGGGTAAACAGGCTCAAACCCAACGCCAATGCACTGATGAGGGTATAACCCAATATCACTTTCTGTTGAAGCGATGTTTGTCGCATACCCGCACCCTCCGTGAGAATCATCCCAGATTGTTGCATTTTGCAATTTCATTGAACCAAGGCGACATTATTCTATTTTTTCAATAAAAATCAATATTCAATTTCCAGTTTTCCGCTATCATCCAAAAGACAATATTGCAAATTGCAACATATTTCAAGGCCCAACGATCCCGTTGATTCGATCAAGCCATTGAAAATCATCTCATTCTGCGAATGGTCCATACACTGCTAACTTGCAATTTGGCGGGAGACCCCCTCACCCCAACCGTGGAACACCCTTCGGGACTTCCACGGCAAGGAAATCGGATCCGCCGCATGGTCGCATCACCAACCGCTCTGACAAGCATCCCAAACCAACGCCCTCGCGGTGACCACGCCTTGCAACCAGGGGAAATTCATGCTGTACCGCCGTCCTTCCAGATATCGACCATGAATTCGCGCCCGGTCGATTTCCACCCCGAGGTGGTGCATGGCCTGCGGTTGGCCACCCTGATGCTCCCCCAGGCCATGGCCTGCGCCCTGCTGGCTGGCGTGCCGCTGGCTCACGGTCTCTATGCCGCCCTGCTCCCCCCCCTGGTGGCCGCACTTACCAGCGCCGTCTCCCCCTTGTCCACCGGGCCGGTGGCCATGCTCTCGCTGCTGACCGGCACCCTGCTGCTGCCTTACGCGCCCCCCTTTTCGGAACCGTTTGTCGCGCTGGTGCTACTGGTCACCCTGTTGACCGGCACCATTCAGCTGCTGCTCGGCCTGTTGCGGTGCGGCGTGATGGTCAATGTTCTGGTTCACCCGGTCATGATCGGAGCCATCCACGCAGCCGCAATCTACATGGCTGCCACCCAGATGCCCAGACTGCTGGGTCTCCCCTCTCCAGATCCCCAGATTCACCTGCTGGCTTGGATCAACGGGATGACCCCGCAGATCCACTGGCCCAGTCTGGCCTTGGGAGGTTCGGCTCTCGCACTCATGCTCCTCCTTAAATGGAGACGCCCCCGCTGGCCACACCTGCTGCTCGTCACTACGGGCGCCACGCTGGTCAGTTGGCTGACGGATTTTGCCACCCTGGGCGGACAGGTTGTCGGACAGGTGCCCGCAGGTCTGCCCTCCATGGCCTTGCCTGCTTTATCAACACAGGATCTGGCCGGCGTGCTGGGCTGCGCCGCCATCATCGCCCTGGCCGGAAGTCTGCAAACCAGCAGCGTGGTGCGAACCATGAGCGCCGGATCACCACGGCACATCGACCCCAACCGGGAGATGATTGCCCAGGGACTGGCCAATCTGGCGGGCGCACTGACTCAGGCACTCCCCGCGGCAGGCTCCTTTTCCCGTTCCGCCCTGTTGAGCCGGGCACAGGTCAACTCGCCCATCCCGGCCTTGGTGGCTGCTCTGGTGCTGACCGCGACCCTCCTGTGGCTGACCCCGCTGTTGCAATATCTGCCCATACCACTCCTGGGCGCCATTGTCCTGATGATGGCCCGGGAGTTTTTTCAGCCTGTGGCACTCTGGCATGCATGGCGACTGCACCCACACGATGGGGTGGTGGCCCTGGTCACCTTGTGTACCGCATTGTGGTATGCCCCGCATCTGGAGATCGGCATTCTGTACGGTGCCGCTCTGGCGGCTGTCTTGGCAGGTTTTCGCGCCATGCCTTCCCTGCACGGACTCACAAGATCGTGAAACAAAGGATCCCTGTTTCGGCACCTCCTGTTGGCGTTCCAGGGTAAGCAACACGCCAACCTCGAAACAAGCAACCATAAACATCAGGCAGGTGAGGATGATCAATCGGTATGGAACGAGGTTTTGGGATCTCCTCCCAAACCGCAATGGGTTGGAAGTCGCGGCCACCCGGACAGTCGGGGCTGAGCAGAGGCAGGACGATCCGCAAAGCCCCCTGGCCACGGACAACCAGAAGAGGCAAGGCCCGTCCACAACTCTGGACGGACCACCCCTGGTGCTCCATCTGGAAAGCATGCCAAAGCATGCGATCATGGCGGGGTTGCTGCACGATGTGACCCAAGGATGGCTGGTGGATCCTTTGCGCAGGAACCGAACCAGCGATCGGTCAGGTCAAGAGCGTGATGATTCTTGATGACAGGTCAAAACGGCCAGATCCACGGCGTCATCAGGAGGGTGACCACACCGGTCAACAGGGTCAGCGGCCAACCGTAACGCCAATAGTCCGCGAAGTGATATCCACCCGCGCCCTGGACCATCAGATTGACCTGATAACCGATCGGCGTGGCAAACGACGACGACGAGGCGACCAGCACCACCACCGCAAACGGCATGACCGAGACCTGAAGATCATGGGCGCTGGCCATGGCGATGGGAAACATCAGCACGGCAGTCGCATTGTTGGTGACGACCTGGGTCAGAATCACCGTGACGAGATAGACCGCCGCCAAGGTGCCCCAGGGATCATGATGCACCAGACCAATCAGATTGACGGCCACAGACTTGGCGGCTCCTGTGGTTTCCAGGGCAATCCCGAGGCCAAAGGATGCCGCGATCACCAGCAGGACCTGCCATTCAACGGCCCGGCGTGCTTCGCCGGAGGTGACGCAGCCGGTCAACAGCATCAAACCGGCGGACAACAGCGCCGCCTCCAGGGTGGACATCCCTCCCAGGGTGCCCATGACGACGAATCCGCACAGAATCGTCAATGCCAGCGGCGCACGTTGATGCCGTACCGGATGAAAATGGTCCACATTGCGCACCAAAAGAAAATCCCTGGTCAGACGGTACTGTTCCAGAAAAAAGGGATGGGTCTCCAGCAGCAGTTGATCGCCGGTGCGCAGCACGATATCGCCGACTTTTCCGGGCAACTTCTGGCCATTGCGGGCAATGGCCAGAATCGCGGCCTGATACATGGTCCGAAAGCGCCCATCCCGGACCGTGCGGCCATTCAAGGGACAGGCATCCGAAATCACGGCTTCGACCAGAATCCTTTCTCGCACCGAGGCATCGAGTTTGAACACCTGATCCGTGGCCGGCAGCAGACCGCGCCGTGATCGCAGATCCACCACCGAATCGACGATTCCAGTGAACAGCAACCGGTCTCCGCCGTGCAGAATCTGATCGGATGAGACCGCCGGGAGCACCTCGCCCGCACGTTGGATTTCGGCGAGATACAGACCGGGCAATTGACGCAAGCCCGCATCGCGAATCGATCTTCCCGAGATCGGACCGTTGGGATCGACCATCATCTCGACCGTGTATTCCCGGACATTGGCAAAGGAGTCGATCGCCGTGTGACGCTCCGGAATGCGTTTCCATCCGACAACCAGAGCATAGATCAGGACGGTCAGCGTGAAGGGCGCGCCGACCCAGCCCAACTCCCACAGCGTAAAACCGGCACCGCCAGATTGCGCCTGAAGCAAACCATGCACGACCAGGTTGGTGCTGGATCCGACCAGGGTACAGAGACCGGCGGCACTGGTCAAAAAAGCCAGAGGCATCATCAAGCCGGACATCGGGATCCGGTGACGCGCCGCCCAGGCGCCCACCGCCGGGATGAACATGGCCACCACGGGCGTGTTGTTGAGAAACGGCGAGATGATCATGATCGGCAACGCCACACGCCAGATCGCATGCCCCATGGAACGGGGCTTTCCCAGAATGATTTCGGAGATCCATCGCACGGCGCCAGTGGACTCCAAACCCGCGACGACCACATAGAGAACCCCGACGGTCACCATGCCTTCATTCGCCAGGCCGGCCAAAGCCTGCTTGGGGGTGATGATCCCGAACACCAACAGCAGGGTGACGCCCCCGAGCAGGACCGCATCCGCCGCATGCCGATTGCGTGCGAGAATGGCCACGCACACCGCCACAACCCCCAAAGCAAACCAGGCTTCCCAGTTCATGACTACCCCTACCCCGCCAGCGCGCACAGGCATCCTTGTCGTGATGCATCCGGCATGTCCCGTACCGTATCGGAAGGATTCGTCAAACGCGCGCAACGCACGCATGATCCCGGATCCGGCGGTTGTGAACGCTCCCCTGAGACAACCTTTTGATCCATCTGGCCAATCGATAGTACATCTCATGACCGACAAGGTAACTTCGGTTTCTTACAATTCATCGTATAAACCAATAGCTTCATTCATGCAATCATTCGCAAATGCCGGATCCAGGATAATGCGTTCCTGATCTGGGTGCAGCAAATATTTAAGGATAATTGACACTTGCTTATTTCGTGTCCCACGGACCAAAGATGCATGTCGCTCACGGAAAGCACCAAACAGTTTAAATAACTTCAGAAGTTCGACTATCTCGACTAAAATTCTATATCATATAATATTATTGAATAAATTCCTTTGCAGACAGATGACTGATTACACTATAATCGTTATAAATATAAAAAATATTGACTTTTACGTCCAAATCGATGCGACACTTTATTGTTTAAGGTCAGGAGCGGATCATCATTTTATTGAAGATGGGTTGTTTTGATCATCATTCCAATGTATCCTATACCATGTTTCAATTTTATCATCTGGGTGTTTTTGGTGGTTAATCATCACAAAGATCACAACAGAATCCCCTTGTTGAGGATATGACATGAAAAATCTCAAGTTTAGCCTGAAATTAGCCATCGGTTTCGGGTTTGTCCTGATGTTGACCGCATTTGTCTCGATTTCCGGTTATACCGGCATCCACCAGTTGCTGGATCGATTCGACAAGAGTCAGGACATGTCAGAACTTGAAACCCATCTCGTGGATGCCATGCTGGCTGAAAAAAACTTCATGCTGATCAAAGAGAACATACACAAGGACGAGCACCGCAAGGCACTCGAATCGCTTCGCAAGCAGGCAATCCAGGACCGGGACCTCAAGTTCCAAAATGCTGAAAACAAGGCAGCCATGGATAGCTTGCTGACCAACGTCGATGCCTATGAAAAAATGGCGCTGGCGTATTTCAGCCTGGAAAGCAAAATCCAGGAGACGATCCAACAGGTACGCGCCTTGTCTGGCGACACCGTTTCACCACTGGCGCACCACTTGGCAGAGGGACAGGTGAAAAAGATCCACGACCTGTTTGCGCAAAAGGGAGAGGGGTCGGAAAAAAGCGCGCTCATCGAAAATCGGGTTTCCCTGGCATTGCTCGCCTCGGAGATACTGAGCGCGTTTCGTGAGAGTCGAATCGCCGAAAAAGAGATTCTTGCCACCCTGGCGCACGATCAGGCCCAGGTGAAACGCAACCACGATCGCCTGGAGGAGGCTCTCAAAGGCGCCAGAGAGTTGCAGGGACACTACAAGGACCCGGCAGATCTGGAGCAGGTCGCAAACCTCATCAAGGGTCTCGATGCGTATCAGAAATCCATGGTCGAAGTTATCAATCAGCTCCAGACCCAGGAGAACCTCAAGAAAAAAATGATCGAGACGCGCCATGTCGGCTATAAATTGATCAAAGATATCGCACTGGCGCAGGAAAAGGAGGCCGAGCGCCTGGGCGACTCGATGGTGACCCGCATGCTGGTTTCCGGGATCCTGGCCGTGTTGCTGGGGGTGCTGATCGCCTTCCTGATCACCCGCTCGGTGACCGATGCCCTGCTCAAGGGGATCGATTTTGCGCGCGCCATTGCCCATGGCGATTTGAACGCCACCATCGACCTCGACCAAAAGGATGAGGTCGGTCAGTTGGCCACCGCGCTGAAAACGATGGTGATCAAGTTGCGGGAGATCATTGGCGAGGTTTCCGCAGCTGCCGGGCAGGTATCGTTGGGCAGCAACGAAATCTCCAATGCGGCCCAGTCCCTTTCTCAGGGGGTGACCGAGCAGGCAGCCTCGGTGGAGACCACCTCATCGGCGTTGACCGCCATTACCGGGAGTTGTCAACTCAACACCGACAGCTCCAACACCACTCAGAACATTGCCCTCAAAGCCGCAAGTGATGCGGCGCAGGGAGGCGAAGCGGTCAATCAGGCGGTGCATGCCATGAAGGAAATTGCCTCCAAGATCGGCATCATCGAAGAGATCGCGCGTCAGACCAATCTGCTGGCGCTCAATGCGGCCATCGAGGCGGCGCGCGCTGGCGAGCATGGCAAGGGATTCGCGGTGGTTGCCGCCGAGGTGCGCAAACTGGCCGAACGCAGCCAGACGGCGGCGGGCGAAATCAGTCACCTTTCGGCCTCCAGCGTGAAGATCTCCGAGGAGGCGGGCGCGATCATCGGCAAGCTGGTGCCAGACATCCAGGAGACCGCCAACCGCATCCAAGGAATAGCCGAATGCAGTCGCCAGCAGCGTGATGGCATCGCGGACATCGGCGAGTCGATCGGACAGTTGGAAAAGGTGGTGCAACAAACCGCCGGCTCCTCCGAGGAGTTGGCCGCCACCGCCGAGGAGCTGAGTTCGCAGGCCGACATGATGGCCCAGGCTGTCTCTTTCTTCAAAGTGGGCGCCGAGCAACCCGGGCGGACCGTCACCCGTAGCGCCACACCTCGACGTTCACCTGTTTTGCAGACATCGAACCCGCATATGTCGGTCAAGGCGCTTCCGGCCCCCTCTTCCCGATCGGCGGGTGTCGTGGATGATACGTTCGAAACCTTTTAACCTAGATCCGGCAGTTGCGGGTGATTGCATGAGCTAACACATTGGTTCATATGGTGAATTGTAAGAAACCGAAGTTACCTTATCGGTAATGAGGCTTTCTTCCGATTTACCTGATGGATCAGGAGGTTGCCGCATGTGATTGCCCGCAACTGCCGGATCTAGGTTAAACATCACCCAGCTTGGAATGTGTCGTTTTTACTGGTGAAAAAAAAAGAGAGGGTCTGGGAGATGCATCTCCCAGGGTTTTGATTTTGACTTTAGCGCGCTCTTCAAAAGAAGCTTTTTTTTCGGCTTTTGCGAACAATGCGCTGCGCGGCCTGTTGGAAAACGACGTATCCCGTGATGAATGCGGTTCAAATTTTGTGATTTTGCCTTTCCGCGCGATTGACACGATACGCATTTCGTCGCGTTTTTTGCGAAAAAGGGCGCAAGCTCGCGCTTATATGTACCGTGGAGCCTTTGCCGCTTTTGGGCAAAGCCTCCACGGTACATGATTCACGGCACACTTGCCGCCTTCGGCGGACTGTTTCTTGGGCCATGTTCGGGGGATTATTTTACCAAACGCGCAAAACGATCCCGTAAGCCTTGGTTGGCGCGAAATTTTTTCACAAACAGCGTGAAAAAATCTTTCGGCTCAACGGGCCAACAAGGTGAAAGCGAAATGAGCCTCCTTTGGGAGACGGCATTCGGCAACGTATGAAACAGGCATCAGTATTCCCTTTTCACACGGTTGGCAGCATGTGCCAATCTTTCTTTGAAAGACGAGCCTAAACACAAAAACAAAAAACAAAGTCAAAACAAAAACCTCAGCGGCTTAAGCCTTCCGAATCTCCGCCGGGGACCTGCGGTTCCCGGACCCCTGCATCCGTTGGGTACCTGAATCGTTACGCTGCTACACAGAAGAAAAGAGCCCCTCCAGCACCACATGCGCCAGGGCAAATCCCCCTTCATCGGCCAGAGAGAGATGAATCACCACCTCCCTGGCCCCTACCCTCTCCTGCAATCCCACAAGCTGCCTGGCCGTCTCGCCGCTCACCCGCATCGCCGGACGCCCCAACGCGTCGTTCACCACCTCCATGCCGGTAAACCATACCCCGTCCCGCATCCCGCTCCCCAGCGCCTTGGCCAACGCCTCCTTGGCGGCAAATCGCTTGGCCAGACAGGAGACCTCCTGCCGTCGTGCGCACGCGGAAAGCTCCGCCTCGGTGAAAATCCTGGATACAAACCGCTCCGGAAAACGCACCATGGCCTGGCGGATCCGCGCGATCTCCACCAGATCGGTGCCGATCCCCAAAATCACGCCCGCCAGCCTGCGGCTTCCCGCATCAACCGCTTCATCTCCCTCACCGCCCGCTCCATGCCGTCAAACAACGCGCGCGCCATGATCGCATGGCCGATGTTCAACTCCGTCAGCCCAGGAATCGCCGCAATCGGCCAGACATTGTGGTAGTGCAACCCATGACCGGCATGGACCGTCAAACCGCGCGCCCGCGCCACCTCCACCGCCAACCGGATGCGGGTCAACTCTTCGGCGCGACGCCCGTCATCGTGACACTCGGCATAGGCCCCGGTATGCAGCTCCACCACCGGAGCCCCAACGGCCACCGCCGCGCGGATCTGCTCGGGATCCGGATCGATGAACAACGAAACCCGCACCCCAGCCTGAGAGAGCGCATCCGTCGCCCGACGCACCGCATCCTTGTTGGCCAGAATGTCCAGCCCACCCTCGGTGGTCAACTCGGCGCGCCGCTCCGGCACCAGACAACAGTCCGCCGGACGCCATTTGCAGGCCAGGGCCACCATCTCGTCGCTGGCAGCCATCTCCAGGTTGACCTTGGTTTGGCTCATCTCCAGGAGCAACCGCACATCCCGATCCTGAATGTGCCGCCGATCCTCGCGCAAATGCACGGTAATGCCGTCCGCACCCGCCCGTTCCGCCACCAGCGCGGCCTCCACCGGGTCCGGATAACGACTCCCACGCGCCTGACGCACCGTGGCCACATGATCCACATTCACCCCGAGTTTCAACATGGCGATTCCGACTCTCATGCAAGCTTGCAAACGGATAACGGGAAGCGCACCCCCCGGCGGCACCGAACCGCGTTACACGACCCTGCCAATGCTCAAACCAACTGCTCCAGACCGTCCAACTCCGTGGCCGACTTGCGAAACCGTTTCAATCGGATCTCACCAGTATCGGTAAAAAAGATGATCTGCCTGGCCCACGGTCCTCCCACATCCGATGCCGTCAGATGCAACCGTCGGGTGCGGATGAACTCCATGGAAAGATCCACATTGCGCTTGCCCATCCCCAGAACCGATCCAGCCGCCAGGGTGTTGGCAAACATCATGGCGCCACCAAACAGCTTCACCTCCAACTCCGGACGCGGCACCCCGCGCAGATCAAACCAGGCCAACATGAACTCCAACGAACAGCGCACATGATCGCCCAATTCACGACACACCTTCAGCCCGAAAGGGGCAGGATGACAGACATGATCGGGCTTGCGAGCATGACAGATCGCGCCCATTCTGGAACGCTCATGAAAAAAGGCGATGGAAACGCAGGAACCAAGGATGGTATGCACCTCGGCGGGCGAAGTGCCGATATAGAGTTCCCCAGGATCGAGCCGGATGATCTCCATGAAACGGTCAGGCGACAATCAGGACATGTGGGTGACAATGAAATGATCGATCTCAGCCTTCAGAAAGGGCAATCCATCGTCATCCATCCAGGTCAACAGAGAGCCGGACACCCCCTTGCCGGTCATCTGAAAATCCACCCGCAGCATCAACAACTCCTGACCGTCCTCCCTCCCCTCCATGCCCAATTGCTCCGACAATGACCCGGACTCGCCTCGAAAGAAAAACGGCCTCTGACAATCGATGTCCGATGCCAGAAGCGCGCTCAGCGTACTTGCACAGGTGTACAGCAACACATCTCCGGCCAATTGCATGGAGTCGGCCTCGATCTGCCCGATCATCTCCGAGGGGATGGCATCCCCGTGCAGGGCCTCAAGAAACGGCCTCAAATCCGCAGCACGCACCAACAGTACCGCCATGCCCGGCAACTCCCGCTCCGCACGAAAGATGAAGCGATAACGCATCCCCACCAGACCGATCGAATCGCCAAACAGTCCATGGAGCTGTTTGAGCAGCGAACGGGGCGGCAGCTTCAAAAAACTCGGAACCGACAACTTGATCTCCGCATCGACCATCTCGCTCAACGTGGCGGCGGTCGCACCGAAGCTCAGATTGAACAGCTCTTTGAAGGCATCCTCCTCGACTTCGTCGAGAAACAGGGTCATCGTCATCTCATTACCATTTGGTCACGAGGCATGGGTGAGTCGGGTCCGCTTCTGCAAGGTCTCCAGCATCTTCCAGTGGATGATCGGCGCATCCAGCAAACCGGGCCATGACAGGCGCACCAACTCACCAGACTCCTCCATCCGAAAACGCCATGGACAACGTCCTCCACTCAGATAGGCCCACTCCCCAAAAAATCCCCCACCCTCGACCCTCGTCACGACCTTCCCTTGCGCATCGCACATGGCCACCCGTCCAGAGGAGACCAGCCACAACTCTGGCGTATCTTCGTTCATCTCGATCCAGGCGCCCCGCTCCACGTACCGCTTTTCGAGATTGCGGGTCAGCGTGGCCAAAAAGACAAAGGAGGTCTGCTCCCCGAAAAGCCAGGTATGTCTCAGGAGACGGATCTGCTCCAGAACCCCGGCCAGATTGGCGTACAGCCCACGGTTCTCCAGAAAAATCCGCAGCATCCGGGCAGGAATCCGCAAGACCGCGCTGTGGGAGACCGCACGATATCCGCCCTCATCGGACAGTATCTCCGGAAAGATCCTCTGCAATCCCATAAACGAGCCAAAACCCAGATGATAACGAATGCCGAAATCGGAATCCAGATAGACGATATCCCCACAGATGGTCATCTCCACGAAATCGTGGTCATCCGACTCCCAACGGATGAACGAACCGGCGTTGTACTTGACGATCGGCCCGTTGATCAGCATGCGGATGTCGTCGTCGGAGATCTCCGGGAAGAGGTCGCGCAGATAGTAAAAAGCCCGCTGCCGACGGTAATCCTGCTCTCCGGGAATCAAAATCTCCAAAGCTCCGAACGTGGTTTCCGACCCGATCTCCATCTCCTCGGTGGTCAGATCGCGGGAGAGATGCGCCAGGATGCGACGCCCCGAGGGATCGCCCTTGAAATCCTGGGCCACGCCGTGAATCATCCCGCCGCCGATGTCGAGCTTCTTGAGATCTGCCGGGAAGTAATAATTGGCCTTGATGCGCTCGACCTGCTCCCTGGTGATCGAGAACGGTCCCGGATTGATCATCCGTTCGAGCACCGCAAAGGAGGTCAAATCGGTCCAGTGGGCATAGGTACGATAACCATCCTCGGCCAGGGTGCGAAACACCAGCAGCGAGGTCTCCACCGGATGCGGGGAGTAGATCGGACGCACCTCCAACCCCCCGCACTGATTCCAGACATCGAACTCCAGATCGTGAATCTCGAAGAACTGGTTGAACTTGGCCTCGTCAAAGGACATGAGTGCCGCCAGTTTTTTGGCCACCGACGAACGCACCATGGGGGTGGCATAGTATTTCAGACGGCGATCGGTCTGGATCAGGGCTGGCAACCCGGCGAAATGGTCATCGTGGGCATGGGTATGAAAAATCCCCTCCACCTCGCTGATGTCGATGCCCATGGCGGTCAACACGTTGAGCACACCCGGTATGGCATCGATGAGGTAGAAGCGACCCTGGAACATCAGCACACTGCTCATGCTGGGACGTTCCGGATCCCAACCATCCCCTTCGCCGGTGTGCAGTACCGCGAAATAGTGACGCGGCACCCGATGGAACCCCAACGGATAAGGGGATTTGTAGACCGCATCCTTGGGCAGGTTCAGGTCGATCTCGGCGCTCTGGTCACGAAAGGCGATGCGGAAACGGTTCGGACCAATCCTCTGGATCGTTGCTCCGTTGCGGATCTCCTGAATCCGCTCCGTGACACACAGCGTATCGAGGAACTCCGAGGGTTCGCGAATCCGCCCGAAGGCGAACTGCAACTTGATGCGCATCATCATCTCGACGGTCGCGTCATCCAAACCGCTCTCTTGCAACTCCTCACGCGAAAGACCGTAGTTTCCGCGATGGATGTAGGCCAATTGCGCCTTGACCTGATCCTCGGCACCCATCAGCAGCGGCTTAACGCCGGTGTTGTTCGGATGACCCGGCAGGATCATCCCCTGCCGGTAGAGCATCTGCAATACCGGGAACTCGGCCATGTTGGAAAAGCCGCCATTCTGCATCAACAGATCCGAGAGCAGAATGACATTCGGACCTGTCTCGAAATGCACACCACCCTTGATGGCCGGGGCGTTGAGTCCCTTGTGCATCAAAAGCTTGACCACCTCGCTGGGACAGCCGCACAGGATGTAGAGTCCGGCCTCGGGGATCTGCAGCCAATAGACGCCCGGTCCAACCCGGATGGTCAGGAGATTGCCCATCGAAGAGCGCAGCAACTCCTGGGCCTTCTCCAACGCCTCGGTGCGCTCAGCGACCTGGCACTCCAGAAGGCGACTTTGATCCGCCAGGGCCATATGATTGCGCACACGCGCGCGCAATAGCGCAGGTCGAATCGGTTTGAAAAGATAATCGACCGCGCCCAGGGAGAGTCCGGAATCCTCGTCTTCGGAGCGATCCCGCTCGGCAACCAGAATCACCGTGATCCCGCTCGTGGCCGGATCGGCTTTCAGACGCCGGCACACCTCCAGACCATCCATGCCCGGCATCTCCACATCCAGCAGGATCAGATCCGGCCTGGAATCCTCAACCAGCCGCAACGCCTCATCGCCGCTTGCGGCGACCATGGTCCGATAGGTGTCGGCCAGCAGACCGGTCAGGGTCTCCTGATGCCAGCGCTCATCATCGACAATCAGGATCCTGCCTTGAGTTTCTTGCATGCGGGGTCTCATATTTCGTAATGGAGAACCAGTTATCCAACAATATCAATCAAATCGGGTCTGGTATTCCTTCCAGATTTCCATCACCATGCGCCGGATCTCCGGGAACGATGTATCCTTGCGAAGCGTATAGCTGGCCCCATGCGCCAAGCATAAACTCCACTGCACCTGATCCACCGAACTGGTCAAAATGATCACACAGGCATTGGGATCCAGGGCCAATACACACTGGAGCGTCTCAAATCCATTCATCACCGGCATCTCAATATCGCAGATCACCACATCGGGTTTCAATGCCTGATAGAGCGCCACACCCTCCTCTCCGTTACTGGCCGCGCCAACCCATACAAACCCGTCATCGGCAAATGCCTTGGCATACATGAGTCGCAATACCGGATCGTCGTCGATCAACAGGACACGCAACGCCTGGCCGGACGGAAAATCCGGACGACTGTCTGTCACAGAGAGAGCCTTGGAACCATCCGGGATGAAGCAGGTAAATATCGCCCCATGCCGCGCCTTGTTACCGTGGGAGTCCCACGGCCCGGGATGTGAGGGGGGAATCCCCCCATCCTGTAAATTCGCCACGACAATCTCGCCATGATGCGCATCGACGATCTGTTTGACAATGGACAACCCCAGCCCGGTGCTCCCCTCCTGGGCCGTAGGCCGGGTGCTCAGACGCTGAAAGGGGCCAAAAAGATGGTGCCTCTCCCCTGCCGGAATGCCGGGCCCCTGATCGACCACCTGCAAAAAAATGCGCCCCAGCAACCGCCCGCAACGCACGGTGACCTCGGAATGGGAGGGCGTGAACTTGATGGCATTGCCGAGCAGATTATCGACCACCTGGGCAAAACGATCCGGGTCCAGCGAGACGGGGAGCATCGACGGAAGCTCCTCGCGAATCGTCACTCCCTTGTCCTGAGCGGTGATGCGCAGCAACGCCACTCGCTCCGACACCAGTGCACTCAGATGCGTTGGACGTTTCTCCAGGGTGAACGCGCCGGATTCGATGGTGCTGACATCCAGCAGATCGCGGATCAGCCTGAGCATCTGCCCGGAGACTTCGTGGATGGTTTGGATGAAACTGAGTTTCTCCGGCTCCTCCAACGGCATGGTCAGAAGGATTTCGCTCAGACCGGCAATCGAATTGAGTGGATTGCGCAGGTCATGCGCCGCCATGGCCAAAAAGCGGTTCTTGAGTTCGTGGAGTTCAAGCAGATGCCGCCTCTGTCGTTGGAGATCCAGATGGGTCTGGATGCGCGCCAAGGCGACCACGGGACTGAACGGCTTGCGAATGAAATCCACGGCCCCCACCGACAGGCCGCGGGTTTCGTCGAGTTCCGACTCCTTGCCCGTGATGAAAATGATTGGAATGTCACGGGTCTCCGGGTTCTCTTTCAGACGCCTGCACACCTCGAAACCGTCGATGTCAGGCAATATGATGTCCAACAGGATCAGATCCGGAGCGGGCTTGACCGTGGCCCGACGCAACGCCTGCTCGCCACTTTTGGCGACCACGGTCTTGCACTCCTCCTCCAGAAGCCCCACCAGCACGTCAATGTTGGCGGTCTCGTCATCGACGATCAGAATTTTGGGAAGCTCCGCGACCATCAAACCCGATTCCTTGTTCTCACGCATCCACCCCTTCCGGAAGATTACCCAGATTGGCCACCTGATTGCGCCCCGCCCGTTTGGCCTTGTACAACGCCTGATCCGCACGGACGATCAGATCCAAGGGCAGCATTTCCGGACTCGGGAGCATGCTGGCCACCCCAATGCTCAACGTCACGAACGGTGCGGCCTTGGAGTGGGCATGGGGTATCTTGAGGTCGCGCACCGCCCCAAGGATCCTCTGAGCCACCGCATGGGCGCCGGCTTCCTGGGTTTCAGGCAACACGGAGGCAAACTCCTCACCGCCATAGCGAGCCGCCAGATCCATCGAACGGGGCATCGAACGGGCGATGGCATCGGCCACCTTCCGCAGACAGACATCCCCCTGGGCGTGCCCATAAAAATCGTTGTACATCTTGAAAAAGTCGATGTCCATCAGCAAAAGCGAAAATGGATGGCCATGCCGCTGTGAACGGTTCCATTCGTATTCGAGGAACTGATCGAAACGCCTGCGGTTGGGGATGCTGGTCAGTCCGTCCAGAATCGCCAACCGCTCCAGCAGATCACCGCGCCTTTTGAGTTCGATGTGGTTGCGCACCCGCGCCAGGACGATACCCGGTCGATAGGGC
>JADFZD010000070.1 GCA_015232705.1 Magnetococcales bacterium
ATCGCTGACGATGAAGCGGGACGGTACGTCGAAAGGCCAGACGTGTTTTGAATGAATAGATTCAATCACAACCGCCTGATTTCAGGGTGCGATACGATTGATCCATTCTAAGTACTCTGGCAAATTCCCGAGATCAATTGCCGCGCAACAACATGCCTGAGCGCGTTTGAACCGCACCCAGCTTGGAATGTGTCGTTTTTACTGGTAAAAAAAAGAGTGGGTCTGGGAGATTCATCTCCCAGGGTTTTGATTGTGACTTTAGCGCGCTCTTCAAAGGAAGCATTTTTCGCGTCTTTTGCGAAAAATGCGCTGCGCGCCGCCTGCGTGGGCGTCGTTTCCGTTTTGTGGAAACAACGCCCACATCTTGCACGCGGCCTGTGGAAAACGACATATGTCGTGATGGGTGCGGTTTAAAAACGTGTTTTTTTAATATCGTAAAAAATTTTTATATATGAATGTATTATAAGTCACGGGAAGCGACAACCAAAATGTCTCTACCCTCCGTACCTGCCCGGAGGCTGTCCGATCTTCGGACCATGCACCCCATTCCCCAGCGCCGCATCACGACTCACCATGTCCGAATTTTCTCACGATGTGCTCATAGTCGGTGCCGGCCCGGCGGGTCTGGCGGCGGCGTTGCATCTCAAACGCTCAAGCGACCTGCGGATCGCCATTCTGGAAAAGTCGGCCCGTATCGGCGGCCATCTGCTCTCCGGAGCGCTGCTCGATCCCCAGGATCTTCATCCCCTGCTGACTGAGGAGGAGATTGCCACGGCCCCCCTGGGAAGGCGTGTGGAGAGGGAAAGCCTGCTCCATCTCACCCGGCGTCATGCGCTGCCGCTTCCCAACGGCTGGCCCCATCGCGGCTGCCGGATGCTCGCCCTGGGGCGGTTCTGTCGCTGGCTGGCGGATCGGGTTGAACAGGCCGGGGTCGAGATCTATCCAGGATTCGTGGCCCAGGGTCTGCTCTGGGAGAAGGATCGTCTGGTGGGCCTTCGTACCGGCGATCAGGGGGTGAATGGCCTGGGAAAGCCTGGCCCCGGTTTTGAGCCGGGCATGGCGCTGCGCGCTCCGGTGACCTTGCTCGCGGAGGGGTGCCGGGGTCATCTGACCGGCCAGGTGGTGCAGCGGCTCGGGCTGCACCGGGATCGACCGCCGCAAACCTATGGTTTGGGCTTTCGGGAACTCTGGGAGATTCCGGACCACGCCTCGCCTGCCGGAATCGTGCATACCCTTGGCTGGCCTTTGCGCGGCTCCGAACATGGAGGCGGATTTCTCTATCCCGTCGAACCCGGACGGTTGGCCATCGGTTGGGTGAGCGGACTGGATTATGCCGATCCGTGGTTGGATCCATTCAACGCCTTTCAGCACTGGAAAAACCATCCGTTTATCCGCGCCCGGCTCACAGAGGGCCATCCCCTCGCCTATGGCGCCCGTTGCCTTGTGGAAGGCGGCTGGCAGGCCCTGCCGCGCCTGGTGTTCGATGGGGGGCTGTTGATCGGCGATGCGGCGGGGTTTCTCGACGCCGCCCGGCTCAAGGGGATCGGCAATGCCATGCAATCGGGCATGGCTGCTGCCGAAGGGGTGCTGGTTGCCTTCGACAAGGGGGATTTCAGCGCCCGCGGTCTGGAGGGCTACGTGGCACGGGTCGAAAAATCCGCCTGGTTTGCCCGCTTGCAGGCGGTGCGCAACGTGCGACCGGGATTTCGCGCCGGTCGGCTGCCCGGCATGCTCAACGCCGCCTGGGAGCGATTCAGTCGGGGTCGCTCCCCGTGGAGCTGGCGCTGGTCGGTCTCTGACCGGAAACGGATGCGCGAGGCGACCCCGGACGGTTCACCCATGATACGACCCGATCCCGCGCCCTGGATCCTGGATCGCGCCAGCGCGCTTGCCAAAAGCGCCATCCGCCACCGACACGATCAACCGCGCCATTTACAGGTGAACGATCCCGATCTGCTCCTGCATGCGGGCAAAAAGCGCTTTGCCAATCCCGAAACCCGTTATTGTCCTGGGGGAGTCTACGAGGTGAAATTCCCGCCCGAGGTGGAACAAGCCGTGGTGCGCATCCATGCGGAGCGCTGCCTGCACTGCAAATGCTGCGACATCAAGGATCCGTTGGATACCATCGTCTGGACCCCGCCCGAGGGGGGGAGCGGCCCGGATTATGGGGCGATGTAGCGCCCTACACGCCCTGCCATCCGAAGTCACCATGGGTGGTTCACTGGGTTCTGGCATGGCACTCCCCGAATCAGGATGAAATGCGAATCTCAATGGCAACAATCAAGGAACGGATTTCAACCTAGATCCGGCAGTTGCGGGTGATTGCATGAGCTAACATATTGGTTTATATGGTGAATTGTAAGAAACCGAAGTTACCTTATTGGTAATGAGGCTTTCTTCCGATTTGCCAGATGGATCAAGATGTTGCCGCAGGCGATTGCCCACAACTGCCGGATCCAGGTTCAAGCCATTGGGCATGCATGCAACGCAATTTCAGGGTTGTTTGATGCGTCAGGTTGATGATATATGGCGCAACCCGTCGATCAATTTCATGATATCCCCCTCGTCATGGGAGGCGCTCAGCGACAGACGCAGACGCGCCGTCCCCTTGGGTACGGTTGGCGGACGGATCGCCATGGCCAGAATCCCATGTTCGACCTCAAGCCGCCGACTGACCTCCAACGCGCGCAGGCTCTCTCCGAGAAGCACCGGAATGATCTGACTGGCCGAACCCCCGGTATCCAGACCCAGCTCCCGCAACCCCTGCCGCAGCCTGACCGCACGCGCCAGCAGCCGGTGGCGTGCCTCATCCAGGGTGGGAAGCAGCTCCAAGGCCGCGTCCATCGCGCCGAGCACGGCGGGCGGGAGTCCGGTCGAATAGATCAAGCCGGCGCAGTGTTGAATCAGGTAATCACGCACCATCGGCGAGCAGGCCACATAGGCGCCGAATCCCCCCAACCCCTTGCTGAAGGTGCCCATCACCAGATCCACGCTCCCCGGATAGGCGGCTGCCATACCCCATCCCCCCGGACCAAACACCCCGGTGGCATGGGCCTCATCCAGATAGAGAAAGGCGCCGTGGCGCTGCTTCAACGCGATCAGGGCGGGCAGATCGACCGGATCGCCATCCATGCTGAACAGGCTTTCGGTAAGGATGAAGCGCGGCCCTGGCGGATCGGCATGCTGGTTGAGCAGCGCTTCCAGATGGTTCAGGTCGTTGTGACGGTATCGGATCTGTCGGACTCCGGCGGCGAGACAACCGTGATGCAGACTGGCATGGTTGAGCCGGTCACAAAACACCAGCGGTTCGTGCTTTAACACCTGCCTATCGAGGAGTGCTGCCAGGATCGTGGCATTGGCCTGAAAACCGGCATTCAAAACCAGGGCCGCGCCACTCCCCTTGCCTGCTGTCAGGCGTGCTTCGACCTGTTCGAACATCTCCAGGTTGCCGGTCACCAGCCGTGATGCCGAGGCCGAACAGCCCCAACGGGCGGTCCAGTCGCGGGCCCGCTCGATGAGCAACGGATGATCCGCCAGCCCCAGATAGTTGTTGGAGGAGAGGTTGATCAACCTTCGTCCCGTTTTGTCGATCCGACCGTGTGGCGCCGGCAGAACGGGAAGCAACCGACGGGTTCGACCCTCACCGGCACAACGATCGAGATAGGCGAGATAGGCATTTCCCGGCATGCGGATTACTCCCGCGTATCGGGCATGGGGATCCAGCGCCGGTTGACATAGGCCTCCAGGGGCTGAAAACGCGATTTGTAGCGCATTTTCGGGCATTCTTCGATCCAGTAGCCCAGATAGACCCAGTCGAGCCCCAACTGTCGCGCCAGCTCTACCTCCCAGAGGATCGCCAGGGTGCCAAGACCGCGCACGTTCTCTTCGGGATCGAAAAAGGTGTAAACCGCGGACAGGGAGTTTCCGGTCACATCATAGACCGCCGTCAGCACCAGGCGTCTTTGCAGCCAGAAATCGGCAAAACGGACGGCGCACCAGTCGGAGTGCAGAAACTCCATGAACTCCTCAAGCTCCGGATCCGCCATGGGCCCATCCCCATGACGGCTGTTGATGTAGCGACGATAGAGGGCAAAATGTTCATCCGAAAAGACCGGTCGGCCCGACTGCACCACCAGATCGCGGTTGCGGCGAATCACCCGTCGCATCGAGGCGGTGGTTTGAAACTCGCGCGCGCGGATTCGCACAGGCACGCAGGCGTCACATTCACGGCACCAGGGACGATAGATCAGATTGCCGCTGCGCCGAAAGCCGGTCGCAAGCAAAAAATCATAGCGCTCCATCTCCATGGGAAATTCCGGGTTGACATAGAGCGTACTGGCCACCGGTCCGGACAGATAACCGCAGACATGGGGCGGACTCAGGATCAGCTCCAGGGGACGATGACCATTTCCGATGGGTTGAGGCTCGATCATGTAACGCCACCTTGCAATCCGGTTGGAAAGAACGCACCATGTTTTCTTTTCTTCAAGGGAGTTGCAAGCATGTTCAAAGGAACGACCATCCTTTCGGTCCGACGGGGAGCGAGCGTGGTGATGGCCGGCGACGGCCAAGTGACGCTCGGCGCGACGGTGATCAAGGCCAATGCTCGCAAAGTGCGCCTTTTGAAGGAGAGTCGCGCGCTGGCCGGTTTTGCCGGTTCGACCGCCGACGCCTTCACGCTGTTCGAGCGGTTCGAAGCCAAGCTGGTCAAACATGGCGGTATTCTGACACGTGCCGCTGTGGAGTTGGCCAAGGATTGGCGTACCGATCGCATGTTGCGACGGCTGGAGGCCATGCTGGCCGTGGCCGATGCCTCGAACAGTCTGTTGATCACCGGTACCGGCGATGTCCTGGAACCGGAAGAGGGGATCCTGGCCATTGGTTCTGGTTCTCCCTACGCGCTCTCTGCGGCGCGGGCACTGTTGCGTCATACCGAGTTGCCCCCGCGCGAAATCGTGGAGCGGGCCATGGGCATCGCGGCTGAGATCTGTGTTTATACCAATTCCAATCTCATCATTGAAGAGTTGTAAATGTCCGAGTTCACTCCGCGCGAAATCGTCTCCGAACTGGATCGCTTCATCATCGGTCAGAACGACGCCAAACGGGCTGTGGCCATCGCCCTGCGCAACCGCTGGCGGCGGCAGCGGCTCGATCCCACGATGCGCGAGGAGGTCTTTCCCAAAAACATCCTCATGATCGGTCCCACCGGCGTGGGCAAGACCGAGATCGCCCGACGCCTGGCCAAGCTCTCCGATGCCCCTTTCCTCAAGGTCGAGGCCACCAAGTTCACCGAGGTCGGTTATGTGGGCCGGGATGTGGAGTCGATCATTCGCGATCTGACCGACATGGCGGTCAAGATGGCGTTGGAGCGTTCCAAGCAAGAGGTGCGCCGACAGGCCGAAGAGGCTGCCGAAGAGCGGGTACTCGACGCCTTGCTGCCTGGTCCGAACGTCTCTTATGGCACGGTGGAGAGTGTCTCTGCCCTTCCGGGAGACTCCGGCACCCGCCAGAAATTGCGCAAGATGCTGCGCGAGGGCAAACTCGACGAGCGTGAGGTCGAGATCGATCTGCGCGAGCCGCGCAACGGTCCCACCCTTGAAGTCTTCACGCCGCAGGGCATGGAGGGCATCAACATCCAGGAGATGCTCGGTTCGGTCTTCGGCGGGTCACGTCCGTCGCGGCGCAAGGCCTCGGTGAAAGAGGCGCTCAAGCTGCTCACCGACGAGGAGGCCGGCAAGCTGGTGGATCGCGAGAAGTCCAAGCGCGCGGCATTGGAGCGGGTCGAACAGGCGGGCATTGTTTTCATCGACGAACTCGACAAGGTGTGCGCGCGCAACGGCGAATTTCGTGGGGGTGCGGATGTCTCCCGCGAGGGGGTGCAGCGCGATCTGCTGCCGCTGGTCGAGGGGACCACGGTGAGCACCAAGCATGGCATGGTCAAGACCGATCATATCCTCTTCATCGCCTCGGGGGCGTTTCAGTTGGCCAAGCCCTCGGATCTGCTTCCGGAGTTGCAGGGTCGTCTACCGATTCGTGTCGAATTGAAGAGTCTCGGGGTGGAGGAGTTCTTGCGCATTCTCACCGAGCCGGAAAATGCTTTGACCCGTCAATACGCCGCGTTGCTGGCCACCGAGGAGGTGGCGTTGGAATTTACCGAGGACGGCATTCGCGCTCTGGCGGAGATTGCCGCGCGTGTCAACGAGACCACCGAGAACATCGGTGCCCGTCGGTTGCATACGGTCATGGAAAAGCTTCTGGACGAGATCTCCTTTACGGCACCGGACCGGCGTGGAGAGCGACAGGTGATTGACGCTGCGTTCGTGCGTGAACAGTTGCAGGATCTCTCGGAAAATGAAGATTTGTCGCGCTATATTTTGTGACGGGCGTGGTGACGGCGTGATGACGGGCGTGATGAGGGTGCGTACCCGAGGCGTGCCACCTCAAAGTTGACGGGGTCCAGGGGCCAGTGGCCCCTGGTGGGGTTTGGGGCAAAGCCCTGAGGTCTTGACTTTTTATTTTCTAATCTTTTTCTCTTTTTCATCTTTTCTTTCACGTTTGCTTTTGCCTTTCGCGCGCTTTACACAACACGCGTTTTTTGCTAAAAAAGCGCAGCTCGCGCACGCACCATGCGCCTCTGGATCGTTTCCGATTTTTGGAAACGACCAGAGGCGCATGGTGCGCGGCACGATAGCCGCCTGCGTCGGCCCGTTGTTCAGGGCATGTTGACATATTGCGTCAGCGCCCTTGAGACAGCGTTGCGACGCCCCTTCGCAGCTCACATACTACCGTGTATGCTGTACTGCTCGGGTCCGCGCCTTGTCTGAAGGCTCGCTGCCTTCCTATGTCACGCCCTAGCGATATGTTCGCGGAAGCGGTTTCAAACAACGCAAACCGTTCCCGAAGCCAAGGCCGCGTGCAGCGATTTTCACAAAAGGCGTGAAAATCGCTTTTTTTTAAGAGCGCGGTAAAAGCTAACGAAAAAGACGAAAAATCAATACAAGAAACCTCGGAGGCTCCGCCTCCGAACCTCCGCCGGGGACCTTCGGTCCCTGGA
>JADFZD010000071.1 GCA_015232705.1 Magnetococcales bacterium
GTCAGGGCCAGGGTGCCCGTGGTGTTCACCCCAGCAATCGCCATGGCATCGGCCTCTGAGATCTGGATATTCCCGGATCCCGAAGCGACATTCCAACTGGTGACCATGTTACCCGCCGTGGTCAACGTAATGGCACCGTTACCAGCCGAAGTCGTCAGGGTGGTGACACCCGCCACAATCGCACCGCTCTGGGTGATCGTGGCACTGGCCGGGGTGGTGTTCGTCGTCGTCAAGGACAAAGTTCCGGTCGAGTTCACACCCGCAATCACCATGGCATCCGCCTCGGAGATCTGGATATTGCCCGAACCCGAAGTAACGTTCCAACTGCCCACCTGGTTGCCCGCAGTGGTCAAGGTGATCGCACCGTTGCCGGTCGAGGTGGTCAGTGTCGTAGCACCCGCGACAATGGCACCGGTCTGGGTGATCGTGGCGCTTGCCGCCGCAGCATTCGTCGTGGTCAAAGCCAAGGTTCCGGTGGAACTCACACCAGCGATCACCATGGCATCTGCCTCGGAGATCTGAATATTGCCCGAACCAGAGGTGACATTCCAACTCCCCACCTGGTTGCCAGCCGTCAACAAGGTGATCGCACCATTACCTGCCGAGGTTGACAAGGTGGTGGCACCCGCAACGATGGCACCACTCTGGGTGATCGCTGCACTGGCCGCTGTGGTATTGGTCGTCGTCAAACTCAAGGTACCGGTCGTGGTCACGCCCGCAATGGCCATGGCATCGGCTTCGGAGATCTGAATATTCCCAGATCCAGAGGTCATATTCCAACTCGTGACCATGTTGCCCGACGTGGTCAGCGTGATCGCGCCATTGCCCGTGGTGGTGGTCAAGGTGGTGACACCCGCCACGATGGCACCGGTCTGCGTGATCGAGGCGTTCGCCGCGATGGCGCTGCTCGTGGTCAGGTCCAGGGTACCGGTCGTCGTCACGCCAGCAATCACCATGGCATCCGCCTCGGTGATCTGCACATTGCCGGAACCGGAGGTAACATTCCAGCTTGCAACCTGGTTGCCCGCCGTGGTCAGCGTGATCGCGCCATTCCCGGTCGAAGTGGTCAATGTGGTGGCACCCGCGACGATGGCACCGCTCTGGGTGATCGCAGCATTGGCTGGTGCATTACTGGTCGTCGTCAAATTCAAGGTGCCGGTCGTATTCACGCCCGCAATGGCCATGGCATCGGCCTCCGAGATCTGGATATTCCCCGATCCAGAGGAGAGATTCCAACTCGTGACCATGTTGCCCGCTGTGGTCAACGTAATTGCGCCATTGCCCGCCGAGGTGGTCAAAGTGGTGGCGCCGGCCAAAATCGCGCCGGTTTGCGTGATCGCCGCATCCACAGCCGTGGTGCTGGAGGTGGTGAGAGACAAGGCCCCACCGTTGGCATTGATTCCGGCAATGGAGATCGCATCATCCTCGATGAGGGTAATCGCCTTATTCGCACCAGAAGTCAGATTCACGGCGCCGAATTTGACCGTATCCGAATTACCCACAGTGCCATGGTTGCCCAGCGTGATAACATCGGCGCTGTTGATGGTAGCCGTGCCACCCACCTTGAGATTCGCACCGCTGCTGTTGGTCACGGCACCCGCAGTCGTGGTGAGATTCAAGGCACCAGTAACGGCCACATTGCCCAGATTCACCGCGCTGCCAGAGGTCAGATAGGCGCTGGTTGCCGCAACGTCGCTCGCATAACCTGAGTTCGCCCCCTGAGAGGTCGGGCCGGTGATCACCAGTGCCGTGCCACTGGTCACGCTCACGGTATTGCCCGAGGCGCCGATATTCACCGCCGAGAGGGTCAAGGTGTCGCCGCTGATGGTGTTGGCCGAACCGACGATATCCCCGGTGGTGATCACGGAGACATTCTTGGTAGCCGTACCCCAGCCGGTGACATTGCCTCCCAAAGTGATATTTCCTGCTGCCTGAAGCAACAGGTGGGAGGTCTTGGCAACCGCCGTCAAATCGTTGACATCAAAATCATTCGTGCCAGTGGCTGCTCCACCGATGGTCACAGCGCCTGCGGTGTCGATCAACTTCACGGTGCCGGTGGCCCCCGAAGCGACCACGTTCGTACCGGCGAGATTGATTTCAGGGGCCGAAAGCGTGACGATATCACTGGCACCGTGCGCCTGAATCGTCTTGGACGCACCATTCGTCAGGGTGGTATTCGCACCGGTCAGCAGCAGACTGATACCCGATCCACCGTTGGTGATGGTGTGAAGATCATTCTGCAACGTCAGGCTCTGATCCGTCGAAATATGCACCCCTTCGAAAGTCTGGGTGGCGGATGAATCGGAGGTGGCGCCGGTGGTCGTGTTGTAGCTCTGAACAACCAGAGTGGTTGCGGTATTCTTGGAGACTTTGAGCGGATCGGCAGAGATACCGAAGGCGGTGCTGGCCGCCGCAGTCCCGTCATTGCTCGTCACGCCATAGAGATTGATCGCCTGTGCGGTCAGATTGGTCGTCGATCCCGTGGCATGGGTAACATTACCGCTGGAATAGAGGGTAAGGGTATCACCAGCGTTCAAACTGCCACTGGAGTCACGCACCTGGATCGAACCGAGCGCGATGTCGCCGATGGAACGCAATGAAATGGTTTCAGCGGTGCTGGATCCAGTGGTACCGGCGGCGATATTGACCGTGCCGGTCGCCGTGATATCGATATCCTGGAGTGCCGTGCCAGCGCCAATGGTGCCTGTGGCATCGATATCGATATTGGATGCGGTGATATCCGCCGTGGTGGCGGCGAAACTGCCATCGGCGACCGCCGTGATATTACCGGTTATCGTCGCGGCGAAAGCACGGTTGCTGGTGCCGTCATTGACCGTGATCGCACCGCCAGTGAGGGCCAGAGAGCCTCCGTACAGGGTCAGATCGTTTCTGGAGGTGATATCCGCAGTGATGGTGATGGCGCCGGTACTGGTGGTGGCGTTGCCGCCCACCGTACCACCGATCACCAGTTTGCTGCCGGCGCCACCCGCGCCGAATGCCAACAGGTCGGCGGCGGTCAGATCCAGGCCAGATCCAGGCCTGGTTCCCAGGTTGATCGCCCGTGTCGAGGTCTTGGCACTGATGGCCGCCGTGCCGCCCGCGCCGATCACGATCTGGTTGGCGGTCGGATTGGCAAAGGTCACCGTATCGGCAACGATGTTCAGGTTCGTCAGGCGAATGCTATTGGCCGAACTGGTGGCAAAGTTGACCGCCTGATTGGCAGCGTTCAACAGGGTCAGTGTGGATCCCTGTGAGCCACTGCTGTCAAAGGTACCATCCACGGTGATCTGGGCATCGTCGGTGATCTGGATGGTCGCGCCGCCGGTTTTGGTGGTGGCGGCGGTATTGATGTTCAGGGCGCCGGTATTCGTGATCGTGGTATTGCCCGCACCATCCAGACGCAAATTGGTGACACCGGTTTTGATGCTGGAGAGACCGCTGCTATTGGAGATCACCAACGTGTTGGCAGTGATGTCGGTGTTCGAGGCAGGGGTCAATCCTTGGAAGGCACCGGTTCCAGCTGTATTGCCATTCGGATTGCCGAGAGTCACCTTCCCAGCGACAATCCGGTCAAGCTTGACGGTCATGCCATCTACGGCGTTGATGTAAACATCTGTCCCGGTCGATCCCCCGCTGCCGTTGCTATCCACCCTGATCGACGGCGTGGTCGAAGGGGATTTGGCACTGACATTCAGGCCATTGGTCTCTTGGGTACCGATTGCCGAAGAGGTCTGGATCGCGGTACTTGCTGCCGTGATTTTCTTGGTGCTTCCCTGAGTCAACACACCACCGGCGGTAATACTCACGGTTCCGGCGCCGGCATCGATATCACCCAACTGAACCGTACCGTTGGTACGCAGCGCGATATTGCCGCCGCCATTCGCGGTGACCGCCATCTCGCCACCCGTACCAATGGCAAGCTGGGTGTTGGCGCCGATGGAGACCGCATTGCCAGACGCCGCGTTGCCCGTGATCGTGATGTTCTGGGCCGAGGTGGTTCCCGCGCTGCCGGTGTCGTTGATCGTGACCACGCCATCGGCCCGGATCACCAGGTCGGTGTTGTTGGAAGTGGCGAAGTTCTTGTTGATGGTCACATTGCCTGTCGTACCGGTGGGCAAGCCACTGAAGCTTAGTCCGAAATTGGCGGAAGAACTGGTAGACAGAGCGCTTCCGTCCGTGACACCGGTATTGGTGATATTGGTTGGCGACTGGGTATACAGACCGAGATTACCTGTGGCGATCACAGCGGAGTTGGAAACACTCAGACCGTTCGGATCGACAATCACCACCGATGAGAGACCCGGCGAGGAGAGCGTACCGGCGATGGTGGTGCCTGAGCCACCTTCGACAACGTTCAACAAGGTAAAGGTGGGGCTGTTGGCCTGGATGCTCAGAACCTTACCAGAGTTGATATTGAAACCGGTGGCTGAGCCATTGTGATCCCAGTTGATGATCGCCTTGGTGTTTGTTCCCAGGTTCAGCGTATTCGTGCTGGCATCCGTGTTTTGGTAGGTGATGCTGCTGAGTGTGCCAGTCTGGATATTCTTGATATCCGCTGCCTGAGGCAGACCCGTATTATTGGCATTGATGTTTGATGAGGTCCATGTTCCGGCGGTACCGGGCGTTCCGGCCCAGCCTGGTGCAAAGGCCCCATACACTGCCATGGCCGCCGCCAAAGAGAGCACGCGCTGACCCGTCCGTTTTTCGCGAACCGGTTGTTTCATGGATTGGGTCTTCACGGATCTCGGCTGCACGGTATGCATCTCTTGCCTCCAGACAGAATGTTTTTTTCCGAACCATCCTTGAACTGCGGATCGTCGCGGCACGGACGGGTTCGAAGGGCTCTTTTTTTTAGGATTTGCGACGTTTTAAGGATTGATGATCCTGGTTGACCGGGATCCGGAAACACGACTCGAACGATCAGGTAAACACAAAAAATCGCTATAAGTATAAATGAAGACCCACCTCAAAGCAAACGAAAAGCACCCTTTACGAGTTTTTTCGTCGCATTTCGACTTCCTATCGGTCGGCGTCCAGGCAAACTTGAGCGTCAAAATCAAAACCAGTCACATGGGAACGCTTGATAATGATGTTGCAAGGATTACACCAATGATTCTGAACAGAAACCGGCAATTCACGCAATTTTTTAAGGAAGCCGCCCACCTGATACGACCCAAGATGGAGGAAGACGCACCTCACTCCAGCCACAAAGCGCCCTTGGGAAAGTTCGACAGTAAAAATGGGGATGCGGATGACGAGAACACAGAGGGGATGTCACAACGCTTCAAGGGAGGGGGAACCCCTCCCTTGAAGGAAACAAAAGCACTGCGACAGGTGTTACTTGGCAGCCGGTGCAGCCGGTGCCGCCGGGGCTGCCGGGGCTGCCGGGGCCGCAGCAGGAGCTGCCGGGGCAGAGGGAGCCGCACCCCAGGCCGGAGCACCCCAACCCGGTCCATAGCCCCAACCCGGTCCACCCCAACCCGGACCGTAGCCGTAACCCGGATACCAGCCATTGTTCCAGCCGTTGTTCCAGCCGTTGTTCCAGCCGTTGTTCCAGCCGTTGTCCCAGTTGTTGTTGCCAGAACCGGAGGCATCACCGCTCATGTTGAAGCCGAAGTTGCCTGAACCACGACCACTGCCATTATTGGCCCAGTTGTTGTTCCAATTGTTATTCCAGTTGTCATTCCAGTTATTGTAGTTGTTACCCCAACCCGGACCATTGCCCCAACCGGGACCGCCGCCCCAGGCCAAAGCCTCGCCCGCGGACAGCATCGCCGCCCCCCCCAGCAACGTCGCCAGGGCCATCAAACGCAGACCTTTCTTCATCGCAAATTCCTCCTCATGGTTAAAACGTCCGAGATGTACTTTGGTACATACCGATCATTGACTCGCGGGCATCGGTCACTCTCCCCATGACGACTCCTAAATCTTTCCCGCAGTATGCACACTTTAACCTGATCCGATTTGGCAAGTAAATTAAAAAAATTTCACTTTCATCACCCCTTGACTCGTGAACCAGGATCGTTTTGAAAATATCAAAGAATTTGCAGGTCTATAAGTTATATTTGTAGATATCACTTCCCGACCCCGGAGTAGCCAGAGATGCCCAGATTGCGTTCAACCTTCCCATCGCTCATGAATCGCCAACACCTGCACGATGGCGGGAAAACCACCTCACCCAATGACCGTGAGCCAACCCGTGAACATGCCATATTCATGCGCGCATGCCAAAGCGCGCTTTTGTGGATGATCGTGCTGCTCGCCCCTGGCGCGCTCCAGGCGCGAGAGTTCGGCGCTTACGACGTTTTGGTTCAACCCGCCGAGGTGTTTCCGGAAGCTGACCGCTTCGAAGCGTTGCGCGGTACGCCGCAACGCGCCATCGCCTACAAAAACGACAAACCGGTGGGACACATTTTCCAGACCAGCGACATCGGCTACTCGGGCAAACCCATCGAGATTCTGGCCGGTGTCAACACAGCGGGGATCATCACGGGCGCCAAGGTGACCAAACATGCGGAACCGATCCTGTTGATCGGCATTCCGGAGCAGAAGCTGTTTGATTTCGTCGCCCGCTACGTAGGACGGGATCCAGTCAAGGAGGCCGATGCCGCCGGCAAACAGGCGATCGATGCCATCAGCGGTGCCACCGTGACCGCTATCGTCATCAACGACGGTATCCTGCGTGCCGCGCGCACCATCGCGCGTGGCGGACAATCCGCCTCCCAGACCGTCAAGGGCACGCTGATCGACCTCCCATTCAAAGCCTCCGACTGGAACAGCCTTCTCGGGGATGGCTCGGTGCGTCGCATGACCCTCAACCATGGCGACGTGGACTCGGCCTTTGCAAAACTCGGCGCCCCTTCCGGCGAGCCCTACGTCAAGGTGATGCCGCCGGAGACCCTGTTCATCGATCTGCACATCGCCCTGGTCACTCCGGAGTCGATCGGCAAGAACCTTCTGGGCGAGGCCGAATATGCCAACACGCGCGAATGGCTC
>JADFZD010000072.1 GCA_015232705.1 Magnetococcales bacterium
TAAATCCAAAAATATAATGTATCCAAAAGAGAGAATTGCGACTTGAGTGCGCAGGAGGGTCCGATCCATACAGACAAAACATTCACAAAATGGCCACGATTCTACAACCAGACAATGAGGCATGTTGCTGCTCAGTTCTCGTCGCACCTTGTCTGAAGACTTGCTGACTCTGTCAACACGCCCAATGGGGCATGCATGGATACCAGACACATACTTTTGTATTCAATTATACGTGTAAATAATTTTAATTATTATATAACTGATGTTGCGTTCACGCAACTTTAACGGAACCGGTGAAATGACCGTACCACCTCAATTTGCCGCATTTTTTATGGCTTTGCCCCTGCCATCCCACCCCTCCAAAAAACGACACGGGGCAGGAAAACCGCTGGATTTCCGCAAGTAATGCTTGCATTGCAAGATACTTCGGAGAGATAATAGGCGTGTCAATCGTCATGTTTGGGTTCATATTAAGGAACCGTCATGGGCAGTGATCGTCGCATACACCTCCGTGTCACCTTCGCGATCAAGGCCGCGTTTTATTGTCGCACCGGATTTTTGTATAATATTCCTGTCGTCGATATCGGCATCGGCGGACTTCGTTTGGATATTCCAATTGATGAACAATTCCTGCGCTGCAAAGATGGAACCTTGAAACTGTTTCTCAGGCCAAAATCACTGTTCAATATGCAACCTTATATACTCGAAATGCCCTGCCAATTGGTTTGGTTCAGCGATTCGGGCGTCGGGATCGAATTCATCAATCCAGGTTATGAGGTCGTCGATAGCATCGAGGGCATGATCTCTACCCCACCGAGTCATGATCTCCATAGCCATTTCTCGCCTCTTTGACCCCATTTCGACTTGACTCTCAACAGGAGCTGTCATGGACACCTTGGATCCGACGCCCGAAAAAAAGCGGATGACCTTCAGAAGCAAGTCCGCAGCGCGCTCCGAGGCAGCCAAACCGTCTGGAACCCCCTGGAAAATCCTGGTCGTGGATGATGATCCTCAAATCCATATCCTGACCGAGGAGATCCTGAAAGAGTTCACCTTTGAAAGTCGTTCCCTGCTCCTGATTTCCGGCTACTCTGGACACGAAGCGCAGGAGTTGTTGGGCAAACATCCCGATGCAGCCGTCATTCTGTTGGATGTGGTCATGGAGACCAGCCATGCCGGGCTCGATGTGGTCAAATTCATCCGGGACAAAGTCGGCAACCAGAATCTTCGTATCTTGCTGCGTACCGGTCAGGCGGGGCAGTTCCCGGAAGAAAAAATCTTTGAAGAGTATGATATCAACAACTTCCTCGAAAAAACCGATCTGACCAGCCGTCGCTTGAAAACCGCACTCAAGGTCGGCTTGCGCGCCTATCGTGACATCAGTGAACTCGATCTCGCGCGCCAAAGAGAGTCGGAATTGCGCCTGGCTGCCGATGCCGCAAGCAAGGCCAAAACGAATTTCCTCCATATGATGAGCCATGAACTCCGCACCCCTCTCCAAGGCACCAAAGGTCCTTTCGAGGAGTTCAAGGGACAGTTCCATTTGTTCTCCGGCGTCAAACGTCTCCGCAGCATGATCCACTCCCTGAACGACGATCAGATGAGAACTCAATTCGCGTCCGCGCTCCAGGAGACCTACGATGAGGTGGTGGATATCGCCTCGCAAGGTCTGAAATCCGTGGAACACCTTTTGGGACTGATCGAGGATGTCCTGGATTTTGCCCGCATCGAAGCCGGAAAACTGACCCTTTCCATCGCCCCTCTTGCCATTCAGGAGCCGATCCAGGATGTCATCACCACCCTGCGTCCCCTGGCCGAGAAAAAGGGATTACAACTGGATGCGCCTCTGAACGAGACGATCACCGTCATCGCGGATGGCAAACGGTTCAAACAGATCCTCTTCAATCTGCTTGGCAATGCCATCAAATTCACCAACAGCGGATCCGTCACCCTGACGGTGTCGCATCACGGAAAGCAGGCGCTGTTTCTGATCGAGGATACCGGCTGCGGCATTCCTCCTGAAAAACTCTCCGTCATTTTCGAAGCCTTCGAACAGGTGGACAACTCGTCCACCCGCCATGCCGGAGGCACCGGATTGGGTCTGCCCATCACACGCGAACTGGTTAGCAGACAGGGCGGAGAGATCCATGTGGAAAGCACACCAGGCCAGGGAAGTCGTTTCAGTTTCTCGCTGCCTCTGGCCTGAACACGAAAAGGGGGGACCTTAATGCCTAAAATCTTGATCGTCGATGACAATGCCGCAGAGGTGCGGGAACCACTGAAAAGACAGCTGGGTCGCATTTACGGCAAGGAGCAGATCCTGGAAGCCATGGATGGCCAGATGGCCATCGACATGGTCGCCCGACACCGTCCGGAGGTGATCATTCTCGATGTCATGATGCCGGTCATGAACGGCATCGACGCCTGTCGGGCCATTCGGGCCGAGGAAAAAAACCACGGCATCTACATCATCATGCTGACCGGACGGGATGGCGGTCTTCCCGAAGGGCTGCAGGTCGGCGCCAATGTCTATCTGCGCAAGCCCTGCTCGATCGAAGAGTTGCTCGCCGTGGTGGAAAAAGGTATGGCGGAGGTGGCCGAATACAAGGCCAATCTGGATAAACAGCATGCCCTCGAAGATCAGGTCGGAAACTTAAACGAAAGCCGCTGGGCTTTTCAGGATATCATCACCTCCCTGAGTACCGGATTGCTCCTGTGCGCCCCAACTCCCCTCGGACGGATCCGCTACATGAATCCCTCTGCTGTCCGACTGACCGATCATCCGGCCCAGGAGTTGCGCGAGATTCCTGTTGGACATCTGTTCGTGGAAACCGATATCTCGCAACTCCTGGAAGATCTGCTGGCCAATGCCAGACTCTGGGATGTTCCCAAAACCCTGCGCACCGGAGCCGGCAAAACGATTCCGGTGCTGCTTGCCGGGCGGGTGATCTGCGATTCCAAAGGGCAGGAAAAGTGGATCATGCTGGAAATGCGGGCACTTGACTGACCAGGCGTCTGCCCCTCATCGACGAACGAAGGACTCCTTGATGCGCAGAATCTCCGGCAGAATCCCCCGAAACAGCGCCACCATGCGTGGATCAAAGTGGGATCCGCTATCCTGCTGGAGGATATCCATCGCCTTTTCCACCGGCCACGCCTCCTTGTAGGGACGTTTCATGGTCAAGGCATCGAATACATCGGCCACCGCGACGATCCGTGCCCAGACCGAAATGGCATCCTCCTTGATTCCCAAAGGATAGCCCCGTCCATCCCAACGCTCGTGATGCTGATGGGCGATCAGGGCGCCCATCTGAAACAGCGGATCCTGACTCTCCAACAGAATGTCCCGCCCCAGAGTGGTATGGGACATCATCACCTGCCACTCTTCGGCATCCAGCTTGGCCGGTTTCTTGAGAATGGAATCCGGAATACCGATCTTGCCGATGTCATGCATCGGTGCCGCCAGATGCAGCAGTTCGCACTCTCTCTGAGATGCCTTGGCCTCCAAAGCCAGGGCATTGGCATAGGCGGACATACGCCAGATGTGTTCGCCTGTATCGGTATCGTTGAACTCACCGGCACGCGCCAGCATGTAAATCGTCTCCCGGCGACTCTCTTCCAGGGCCTTGGTGCGCTCCTTGACTTTGACCTCCAGTGCGTCGCTGTAGCGTTTCTGTGCCCGATGCATCTGACTCAGGGATGCGAAAGTCTGTACCCGGGTAAGCACCTCTTCGCTCTCGAAGGGTTTGTGCAGATAATCGACGGCACCTTGTTCCCGCGCGCGCCTCCGATGCGTGCCGCTGTCCAGCAGAAACAGCACCGGGATATCGCAACCATCCGGCAACTCTTCCCGCAGACGGGCACAAACCCCGCATCCATCGGGAAGTTGAATCTTCTCATCCAGCAGAATGACATCCGGATAGCGCTGTCGCGTGGCGAAAATGGCCTTTTCACCATCGAGCGCAATGGCGATTTCGAACTGTTTCTCCAGAATCTTGGCCAGCGGACGAATGTCGATCAGGGGGGCGGCGATGAGGACCAGGGGTTTCATCGCGGAGGGCTCTGTTCAGGGTCTGCGGCAACGACCCGATTGCGTCCAGCGGCCTTGGCTGAGTAGAGAGCCTGGTCCGCCCTGGCCACCAGGTTATCCGGATGACGCAGGGTAGTGGCCACGCCAAAACTGGCCGTCACCTGTCCGACAGTGGGGAAAGGGTGTTCGACCATGGATTCATGCAGACGCTTGGCGATCTCCAGAACCTTCTCCTCGGCAGCCCCGGGCAGCAGCAGCAGGAACTCCTCTCCGCCATAGCGCACGAACAGATCGCTTTTACGACTCACCTTTTTGAGCAGTTGCGCCGCATCGTGCAGCACGATATCCCCAACCTGGTGACCAAAGGTGTCATTGACCTTTTTGAAGTGATCGATATCGAACAAAATCACCGAAAGTGGCTGGGGTACGCGATGCAGCTTGGCGGCCTCCAGCGAGAAAACCGCATCGAAAATGCGTCGCAAGAAAAGCCCGGTCAGGATGTCCTGCACCGCAAACAATCGATTGCGGGTGACTTCGATCCCCTTTTCGATCTGGGCAACCAGGTCATCGATGTCATAGGGCTTGCGGAAATAGACATCGGCCCCGGCGCGCAACCCCGCAGCGATTCCGCCATCACGACCGGTCAGGATGATGATGTAACCAAGATTCAATGGATTGCCGCGAAAGGTCCTGCAAAAGTCGAAGCCATCCCTCTCGGGCATCATCAAATCCGTGACCACCACATCGATGGTTTCCCGTTCGGCCAACTCCAGAGCCGCCTGGACGTTGGTGACCCCTTCGACGTTTTCACTGCCGAAAACCCGACCCAACTGGCGGACCAATGGAATCAAAATGTTGTCGGTGTCATCATCGATGACGAGGATCTTGGCCATCAGAGATGCCTGCCCTCTTCGTGAGATTCGATGGCTTTGATTGCGGCGATGAGATTCTGTCCCAGGTTGCGGGATGCGGAAAGGATCTCCCGCACCTCCGACTCATTGCCGCGAATGCGATCCGCAGCGGCAAAGATGGTGCGACTGCTTGCCGAAGCCAGATTGAGATGCCCCTTGACCAATTCCAGCGTCTTGCGCAGATGACCGAGTTCCACATTCATGGATATGCCGACAGCGCGACGGATTTTCTGGTCGATCTCGTTCAAGTTGATCGGTTTGGAGAGATAATCCGTGCCGCGCGCCTTCATGAACTCCACAGCCACCTCCGTGGAACCAACCCCGGACATCATGATGACCGGCATCTCCGGAAAGGTGGCGCGGATCTTGTGAAAGAGTTCCAAACCATCCGTGAAGGGCATGTTGTAGTCGGTGACCACCACATCAATGGCCACCTCTTTGAGTTTGGCAAAGGCGCCGGCGGCGTTGATGCTGGTATGCACCTCGTAACCCAGACGTGTCAGCGCACGTACCAGGGTGCTCAACTCCTCCTCCACCTTGTCGTCAACAATCAGAATCCGGCCTTCACGCTCTTTTTTGTCTTCCATGGGAATCGTGCCTTATAGAATGAAGATGAGTTCCTCGGTTACGCTCCTGCCACGCGCACCAAGCCTCCACCCTGAATCTGTGCCTGATTCAGGGCATCCTCGGCCAATTGCATCAACAACCCTTCGGCAAAATCGAAGCTGGCCACCCCGCAACTCGCGGTCAGTTGTCCGTGACCGGCCAGAGGAGTCTCTGTGACCCGCTTGCACAGGCGATTGGCAATGGAGAGGGCATGGGTCGGTGGGGTACTGGGCAACATCACCACAAAATCGTGACCACCAAGGTAGGCGACCCGATCGCTCTCCCGGAAGGCCAACAGGCGAGAGACCGCGCGCAACAGTTCGTCGTCCGGCTCCTCATCTGGAACGGGCAGATCAAGACGAAAACGAATGACGGAAAAATTGAGTTCGTAACGGGTTGCGCGAGCCAACTCACCCGCCAGCAGGGACTCCCGAAAGAACGTTTCGTTGAACAATCCGGTTACCGGATCCATGGCTGGCACGGTCCGTTCTTTGGACTGTTTGAGTCCCTTGCGCACAAAGGCCGTCAGTTCGTCGATGTCGTAGGGCTTGCGCACATAGGCATCCGCGCCGATCTCCAGACCTTCCGCCAGACCACCCTCCCGACCGGTCAGCATGATGATGTAGATGCCGCAAAACTGCGGCTTGCTGCGGATCAATCGACAGGCGGAGATGCCATCCATGACCGGCATCATGACATCCAGCAGGATGACCATGGGGTGTTCCCGCTCCACGATCTCCAGGGCCTGCTGACCATTCTCCGCTTCTAAAATCCTCTCAGGTCCGAAAACCCGTCCCATCTGTCGGACCAGTGGACGCCGGATCTCCTTTTCATTGTCATCGACGATCAGAATTTTGGCCATTTTGACCTCCCGATACCTTGTAACGACCCTCCCAGGTAACCGACAACCGATGCTGTACCCACTTTTGGTTCATCGAATCAGAGGCCACTCCATTTGAATGGTTATGCCACATCCCGGTGCGCTTTGACAAGAGATGCTTCCCCCCAGAGACTGGGTGGCCAGATTGTAGACGATATGCATACCGAGTCCGCTTCCACCCAGATCGCGGCGGGTCGTATAGAAGGGTTCGAAAATGCGTTGGCGCGTCTCCTCCAACATCCCTTTGCCATTGTCCCGGTAGGTGAAATGGAGTCGATCCCCCATGGCCTGAAATTCCAGGATCACCTCGCCGGCCTCGTCCGGTTCGAAGGCGTGAATCCGCGAGTTGTTGATCAGATTGATCACAATCTGGGAAATCGCTCCAGGATCCGTGTTCAACACCAGATTCTCATCGCAGTGAATCCGGATTCGGAGTTTGCAGCTCCGCAGGTCGTGATGCATGGTCAGGATGGTGGATTCCACATAGTCACGAAGCCTGAAGGTGCGCGCCTTCTCGCTGGATTGATCCACG
>JADFZD010000073.1 GCA_015232705.1 Magnetococcales bacterium
GGCTGATTTCCACCCCTTCCATGCCGATGGTCAACGGCCCACCGCCACTGCTCATCACCGGGTAACCATCCTTGGTCACCATTTCGCCACGGTCGTTGACCTGGAACGAACCATCACGGGTAAAACGTCTTCCTTCCGGTGTATCGATCACGAAATAACCCTCCCCGTCGATGGCCACGTCCATTGGATTGCCTGTGCCCTTGAGCGCGCCCTGGGTGGTATCGGTGGTGGTGCTCGGCGCCGCCGGATAGGTCATGCTGTAGGCGCTTGACCTGGGATTGATAAAAGGATATGGCAATTCCATCGGTCCCTTGTGACCCATGAAAGCGTCACCCGGAAGAGGATGGTGCTCGTTGCCCGGTTTGGTCAGGTAGGAATCAAAGGTGATGTTACCCTCCTTGAACCCGTTGGTGTTGACGTTGGCCAGGTTGTTTGCCAGCACGTCGAGGCGCATTTCGGTGCGCAGCGCCCCGTTTACGGCAGCATAAATGCCACTATCCATGGATACCAAGACTCCCGATGGTCAGCAGGTGCAATTGACAAATGCGATTTTTGCTTCTGCCATCTCTCAAAGCAACCATTATGCCATCCTACCAAAAAGCTGCCAATTCAAACCATTTTTTTCATGAACTCGCACGGTTAACCGACCCAAGCCCCATTTTTTCCTGTTTGACTGGCGTCGGAACCGTGGCAGTCGGCAAATAACGCCCAGTAACCTTGACTTGATGCAAGAACCTCCAACGGGAAACAGACATGCAAAAAGAACGCCCCACCTCGGGCCCGATGATCGAAGCCCTGGAATCCCTGATGGCCCGTCTGCGCAGTGCGGATGGCTGTCCATGGGATCGCAAGCAGACCCTGAAATCCCTTTTGCCCTACACCATCGAGGAGGCCTACGAGGTGGTCGAGGCGGTCGAGACCCACGACCTGCGCGCCTTGAAGGACGAGTTGGGGGATCTCTTGTTTCACATCGTCTTTCACAGCCGCATCGCCGAGGAGGAGGGTCATTTCACCCTGGCCGAGGTGATCGAGGGAATCGTGACCAAGATGACCCGGCGTCATCCGCATGTATTCGGGGATGAGGAGGCGCGTCAGGCCGACCCGGATCGGGTGGTGGCCCGTTGGGAGGAGATCAAGCGCGAGGAGAAACAGGCTCTCCAGAAAACGGATGGTCCGGTCTCGATCTTTGATGACCTCAACAGCCATCTGCCGGCATTGTTGTGGGCCTCCAAGGTGCAACGCAAGATGTCGCAGGTGGGTTTTGACTGGCGCGAGCCGACCGGAGTGATCGAGAAGATCCACGAAGAACTGGAGGAGTTGCGTGTCGCTCCGGATGCGGACAATCGGGAGGAGGAGTTGGGCGACATTCTGCTGACCCTGGTGAATCTCGCCCGACACTACCGCATCAACCCGGAAATCGCCCTGCGGCGTGCCACCCACAAGGCCCAGAACCGTTTCCGTTTCATGGAGCGGGCCTTGCACGCAGAAAATCGTACCCCTGCCGACGCCTCGCTGGCGGAGTTGGAGGGGTTATGGCAGGCCAGCAAGCGGGAATGAATCCTGTCCACGCCCTCCTGGGAAGATTGCCCCAAGGGCAGCCCACTCGTGGAATCCGGCATCGTTACCCTTTCAACAGGATCTCCGCCGCCTCGGAGATGGCGCGAAACCGTACCGCCTCGCCGCCGCGATCCGGATGGTGTTCCAAGGACAACGCCCGATAGCGACGCCGGATCGCCTCACGATCGGCATCCGGGGCCACCCCGAGCACGGCACGCGCCGAATCCTGGCGCTCCCAGCGCTCCAGACGGCGCCAGAAGCCGGCCAGCATCCCGATCACCGCTTCACGGGTGGTCCGTTCCAGATGCGTGGTATCCAGATAATAGTCCCGCATCGGATCCGAAATCTCCGGCAGCGTCGGATCGACCGCACGCCAAGGTAACAAAACGATCCTCAGGCAGTGGATCTCCAGATCGCCGCGTTGTTCGCGTCGCAACTGACCTTGCAACAGATAGAGCTGATGAAACAGAAAAAAATGGGTGCGAAACAGGGAGAGTTCATCCGACAGCACGCAGCGATCAAACGGGGATACCCCCTCCAGTTGAAGACGTTTCACCAGATCGTATTCGCGCACCCCGTCCGGATACGCGCCCAGGATCGCGCACAGCAGGACGCTCAGAGGCTGGTTGGCGCCATCCATGGCGTCACCAACCGCACGAAGTGCGAAGGAAATTCGAACATCGCTCCTCCATCGCTTCGCAATGAGGCGGGCCATCCATGGCCCGCATCGGCTGTTTGGCAATGGCCAAACGGCCTCTCGACACAATCGCCGGAGCAGGAACACGCGCAGGGATATCGGCAGGAAATCTTGACAAATCAGGACAACCTCAATAGATAGGGTGGGGCACCTCGGAACACCCGGATGGCAAAAAATCGGGCTGGTGGAGCGGGGATATCGCCTCAACGATGTCCGGTGCGAGCCCGTGAGGCGCCATTCGGAATGGTTTCAACCCCAGGACCCCTCGGGTCGCAATGGAGAGTGCTGCATGAAAATCAATCTGTTCGTCTTGGACGAGATGCAACCCGCCGCGATTGACGCGCTGTTGACACGCTCGGAAAACGACATCGAACGCCTGTTGTCCGTGGTCACGCCGATCATCGAGCGCGTCAAAAACGAAGGCGATGCCGCCCTGGTCGATTTCAACGCCAAATTCGACAAAGTGGAGATGCAGGCTTCGCAACTCAAGGCAAGCGAAGCCGAGTTCGAACAGGCGCACCGCAACCTCCCCGAGGATGTCAAAGAGGTGATTCGGCGCTCCGCCGACAACATCCGCGCCTTTCACGAAGCACAAATGCCCGAGGCGATGTGGTTCAAGGAGATCCAACCCGGCATCATGGCCGGTGAGAAGATCACCCCCATCCCCTCCATCGGACTCTATGTGCCGCGCGGCAAGGGGGCCTTTCCCTCGGTCATGCTGATGCTCGGTCTGCCGGCCAAAATCGCCGGGGTGGAGCACATCATGGTCTGTACCCCGCCGGCTCCCGGCGGTCTGGTCGATGACGCCACCCTGTTTGCCGCCGAACTGTGCGGCATCAAGGAGGTATACAAGACCGGTGGCGCCCAGGCCATCGCCGCCATGGCCTACGGCACCGAAACCGTGCCCAAGGTGGTCAAGACCAGCGGTCCGGGCAGCAGCTACGTCTCCGCAGCCAAACGTCTGCTTTACAGCAAGATCGATGTCGGCGCTCCGGCGGGCCCGAGCGAGGCGATCATCCTGTGCGATGAACATGCCGATCCGTTCGTGGCCGCCCTGGATCTGCTGATCGAGGCCGAACATGGCACCGACTCCACCGCCATGCTCGTCACCCATGATCGCAAACTCGCCGAAAGGGTGATCGAACTCCTGCCCGATCTGATCGCCGATCTTCCGGAACAACGACGCAACTTCTGCACTCATGTGCTGACCAACTACGGCGGCGTGGTGCTCACGTCGAGTCTGGACGCCTCGATCGCCTTCACCAACGATTTTGCCCCGGAGCATCTGGAGGTCATGACCGAAGATCCGCTTTTCGTGGCCAACCGCATCCAGCATGCCGGCGAGATCCTGCTTGGCTCGCACACGCCGATCACCATCGGCAACTTCTCGTTGGGGGTCAACGCCATCCTGCCGACCGGGGGCTTTGCCAAGACCTTCTCGTGCGTGACCGTGTTCGACTTTATGAAGCGCTCCTCCATCGGCTGGGTAAGCCGCCAGGGGTACGCCAACATCAAGGATACCGCGCTGCGCTTTGCCCAGTACGAAGGGTTTGCCTCGCACGCCAACGCGATTCTCAAGCGCCCCTATTGATGGCACGTCTCCCGGACCAGACCATCGCCCACTGGCGGCGGTTGTCTGGTCCAGGACAAACCTCCATTTCGCGCTTTGCCCTTAACCCGCTTCAAACACACTCCACATCGCTACGAGCACAACACCCTCAAGGACACTGCCGGACAAGCCGCACCCCAACGTTGCCGTGCCGGAACTCCGGATCCAACGCATGCCGAGCCGTTGAGCGTTGCTTGTCGGCGTAATAGTGCCAACTGCCACCCCGGATCACCTTTTTTTCACCCTTTTGGGAACCTGACGGATTCTCGGACCCGGCGCCAGCATAGCCGTTGGGATCGTACCAATCGGCAGTCCACTCCCAGACATTGCCGCTCATGTCGTGCAGACCCAAACCGTTGGCCAACTTTTGGCCGACCGGATGGGTGGTGCCGTCGCTGTTGCGCTTCACCCAACCCAACGACCAGGAACCATCACCGCCGCAATAGCGCTCCGGCTTGCCCCCCGAACGGCAGGCATACTCCCACTCCGCTTCAGTCGGCAGTCGGAAACGACACTGACCGCCCCCTTGATTGAGTTTGGCGAGAAATCCCTGAATATCGTTCCAGGAGACCTGTTCCACCGGACACTCATCCCCGCAGACGGCAAAACGGGAGGGATTGTGTCCCATGATCGCGCGCCACTGACCTTGGGTCACCTCCTTCTGACCCATCCAGAAGCCATTCAGCCGCACCGGGTGAATCGGCTTCTCATCCGCGTCGCAACGATCCTGCCACCCTCCGCACCCCATCTCGAACTGCCCTGCCGGCACCTGCACGAAGCTCATGCCGGTGAGCGGATCCCGCCAGGAGGATGCTGTCGCCCCCTCTTTGGCCAGCACCTTCTTTTCAGCGACCGCCTTCTCGGCGGCGGCCTTTTTCTCCGCTTCGGCGGCTCTCTTTTCAACGTCAGCCTTCTCGGCAGCAGCCTTTGCCATGGCAGTTTTCTCGGCGTCAGCCTTCTCCACAGCAGCCTTTGCCATGGCACTCTTCTCGGCAGCAGCCTTTGCCATGGCACTCTTCTCGGCGTCAGCCTTCTCGGCAGCAGCCTTCGCGACGGCTGCCTTTTCCGCTGCAGCCTTCTGTTCGGCGATAACCCTCTCCTCCGCACGACGCCGATCCGCCTCGGCACGCTCCGCAATCAGACGCTGTTCGGCCTGCAATCGCGCTTCACGTTCACGCTCCTCGGTGACATGATTCCAATAGGACAGACCAACTGCCAACAAAAACGCCCCCGAGACAATCAGCGTCTTGGCTCCCGTGGGACGCCACCCCTGAAACAACACCCGCTTGAAACCTCCCCACAAGCCACCACCGCCCCACCCCGGCATGACCTGCTCCAGATCTGTCCCACACCGCCGACAAATCTGCTCATTCTTGAAAACCGGCATCTGACAGGTTGGACAATGCGACATGGCAATCACCCTTCAATAGCCAAAAAACCCGGTCACGGACCTTTCACACGCGACACCCGCAAACCGTTCAAACACACTTCCACAACGTACCGCAAGGGATCTCGTGCTATTTACAAGTCACTTGGATTCAGTAATCCTGAATCCACTTGAACGCCAACTTCTCACGCTTGAGTCCCCGAATCAACGATTCCAGGGCTTCAAAAGCCGATTTGGTATTGAAATGAAAATCATGCATCAGAATGACGATTCGATCCGGTTTCACAGTATGGCCACTGACAAGCCTCTGCCGGATGCGATTCAACAGGCTCTCCACCGGCTCCAGCGGATTCCGCCGGCCCGGACGCCCCCACTCCAGATCCCAACCATAGATCACAAAACCGTTTTCAAACAACTGCTCCACCCCCCTGGAACCCTTTTTTTCACTGTCCCGAGGATAAGATTCCGCACTCACATGACGCTCCTCGAAACGCCAGTCGATGCGACCCGGCAAACGGATCGGATAGGGCGGTTGCACAAAACCGAGAATCTCGTTATTCTTGCGAAAATCAGCCAACAGACCTTCCGGATCCGCATAAAAGCTCCGATAGCGCTCCCAGGCGTGGCTGTAAGAGTGATTGGCGATTCGCACCCAGGGCGACTCCTTGAGCATCCGCAAAGTCTCACGCCGCTCGTCATTGGCCACGACATGATCGCCCACCAGAAAAAAGGTGCCCGGTACCTCCTCGCGCGTCAACAAGGCCAGTATCTCCCGGGTCCCTGACAACGGACCATCGTCAAAGGTCAGAAAGAGCTGCCTGTTCTCCAGCGACTCCCCGGCCTGCACCCGATGATTCGACCACCCGAAAACCAGAACAACCAGTACCACCAAAATATATATTTTTCGTAATTTCATCATCTCAAGACTCTATCGATCCACAAATCCTCTCAAAAATGCCCGCATCATGAGCCCCGAGACGCCCAATATCAGCCCATCCGACCAGAAGGCAACCCGGAATCCCCCTCCCGACAAACCCACCGGTTGGCGGCGCGGATGGGCGATCCTGCGCGTCACCACCCGTCGGCAACTGATCACCCCGATCCTGCGCGGCAATCTCGACCCAGGCTTCTACGCACGCGCTTCGGCAGTGGGCTTTTTCTTCAATTTCACCCCCAGCGTCGGCGCACAAATCCCATTGGTGGTCGCCCTCTGGAGCATCACCCGCATGCTCGTGCCACGCTGGAATTTTCATCTGGGCGTGGCCTGCGCCTGGACGCTTCTGACCAGTGTCCCCACCGCACCGCCCATGTACTATACCTTCTACCTCACCGGACAGCTCATGCTGGGACGGTGGGAGAGTCCAGCTGGCTTCGCGTTTTTCACCAACGCCCTGCACGGCATGCAAGCAGGGACCGACTGGCTGGACTCACTCTGGCTGGAACTGACGCAGTTGTGGGATCTGTTCGGTCTGCCGCTGTTCATCGGCTCCTTGCCGTGGGGATTCGGCACCGGCTGGCTCGCCTACATCTGGACCGTGCGCCTGATCACCCGAC
>JADFZD010000074.1 GCA_015232705.1 Magnetococcales bacterium
GCGGATTTCGAAGGGGATGGTTGGATCGATCTGTTTGAGACTGGCGCGGATCACCTCGGGATTGCTGACACGGCAGGCCACCAGGACGCGGGCATCCGGCAGGGCGAAGAAGCGATCCCGCATGGCCTGATAGGCGGCCCCGGTCATGACGGTGGGTTCCATGGCGCGGATCAGGGCGCGATCTTCCTCGCTTTTGACCCAGAGCAGCGCCCGTTTCAGGCAGAGGGAGGCGGCGATGTAATCGCCGGTTGCCTGGGCGATGTTGGCGGCCACCATCATGCGCCGCACGGTGAAATCGTTGATCATGTCGAGTACCACGGCGCGGTTGCCGGGATCGAAATCGTTCATGCCGAGGCTGGCGAGGGCCAGGGAGGCAGCCAGTTCCAGACCGGAGCGGTAGTGATCGAGTCGTGCGAGCACATCGTAGCCAGTCGTTGCGCGCTGTGGACCGATGCCGGGGTTGCGCAGCACCGAGACGAAGAAGGGGTTTGGCTGAAAGCGGACCGCGCCGAAGGGCAGAATGCGGAAGGTGATGACCAGGGGTGCGTGGGTGGCCTCCAGATCGAACGAGACCCGCGCCAGTGCCTCAGCCCGATAGATGGCGTTCTCCGGGAAGATGTGATGGAGGGCAATGAAGTTGAACAGATCCGCCGTGCGGCTCTGGTCGAAGAGGTGCTCCCCTTCGAGGGGATAGAAGAGTCCCATGTTGGTGGCGGTAGAGTCGTTCCAGAGTTGCCACGGCGCGTGAGAGACGGCGATCTCATCGTGCTGACGCATGCGGTCGAGTTCGGCGAGCAGCGTTTCCGGGATCAGGCGATCTCCGCACGCCAGATGAACCAGAAATCGTCCCCGACCGGCGCGCAGAGCAGCCTGGATCAACGCCTGGCCGTTCAGGGGACGGGAGAGGGTCACATGCCGGTAGAGGGGCAGACCGGCTCCGGGCTGGCCGAGGGTGGCGATGCCCTTGCCGTCCGGCAGATCGACCACCACCACCTCGATGGCGTGTCCCGAGGTTGCGACCCAGCGGAGCTGTTCGAGGGTATGGGCGAGCCAGGCGCGTCCAGTGGCAGTGGTGACGCAGATGGAGAGTTCGATCTCCGGGGCTGGCGTCGGGAGTGAGGTGGGGATGTGGGGCGCCGTGAGCGGGGTGGATGGCGTCGGTACGGGTGACGGCGGGGGTGGCGCGACCACCGGACGCGGCTGGATCGGTTGCGCGGGAGAGGGGAAGGAGGGGGCGATATCCATGTGATCGGGCGGCAGTCCGGCGGCATGGCGTTGCCAGATCGCCTCGTAGACCGACTCCAGATCGCGGGTGAAACGTGGCGTGTCGAAGAGGGGGGTGGTGGTGCGGTTGGCGATGATCCTGGCGCGCAATGCGTCGAGGCGCTCCGGCGCGCGCGCCAGCTCCAGGGCTTTGGTCTGGTAATCGGTGAGCGTCGTGGCGACCAACTCCGGCGCGCCGACTGTTTCCAGAAGACTGCCGGCCACGCGCGACACGAAGGTATCACCGGCGATGGTCAGCAGGGGACAGCCGATCCACAGGGCATCGCTGGCGGTGGTGTGCGAAGTGACCGGATAGGTGTCGAGCACCAGATCCACCAGGTGATAGCGGGCCAGATGTTCGGCCACGGCCAGTTTGGGTGCGAAGTGCAGGCGTGCCGGGTCGATGCCGTGTCCGGCGGCGGCCTGACGGAGATTGGCGGCCACCAGTGGATTGGATTCCAAAAGCCACAGGATGGCGTCCGGGGTGTGTCGCAGCACCTCCATCCAGACGGCAAAGATCTCCGGGGTGATTTTGTAGGTCTGGTTGAAATTGGAGAAGATCAGTCCGCGTGCCGGAAGGCCGCACTCGGCACGGGTCGGGCCGGAGTCGGGGAGGGCGCGCAGGCGATCGTTGGGCTGGTAGCAGTGGGGGAGACGCACCACCTTTTCGCTGTAGTGGATCTCCTCGCCGGCAGGAATGAGGAACGGGTCGGCCACGATGTAGTCGATGTGGGGTGCGCCCATGGTTCCCGGATAGCCGAGCCAGCTCACCTGGAGCGGGGCAGGGCGCTGGGTGGCGATCTCCAGGCGCGCCCCTTTGGTGAACCCTTTGAGTTCGACCAGGATGTGAATGCCATCTTCGTGGATGCGACGGGCGGCGCTGTCGTGATCGACGCGCAGCAGGTCCACGAACTGGTCGGAGGCCTCGACCATGCGCTGCCGCATCTCCTTGCCGTCGTCGTCGCTGTAGGAGTAGAGGATGATCTCGAAGCGTTCTCGGTCATGGAGTTTGATCAACTCCGCCATCAGGATCGCCGTGGCGTGATTCAAAAAGTCGCAGGAGAGATATCCGATCTTGAGCCTTTTGGGGCGCGGATCGTGGGTCGGGTGGGCCGCCAGATCGCGCCGCGCCCTGTATTTGCGTTCCATATAGTAAGAGGCGCAGGCGAGCTGCTCGGCGGGGGTGGTCGGCAGGGTGAGGAATACGAAGGGATTGATCAGCTTGTTGCCGGTATGGAAGAGCTGCATCATCTCGGAGAAGAGCGACTCCTGATCGCGCCAGTCGCAGATCTGTTTCAACAGGTTCAACAGGGTGGCAAAGGTATTCGGATCGTCGCGTTTTTGGGCGAGCAGACGCCGGGCACAATCGATGGCCCCTTCCAGATCGCCCACCACGTTGCAGGCGACCCCGAGATTCTCCAGGGCGGTCTGGTCGTCGTGTCGGATCTCCAGCGCCTTGCGGTAGCAGGCGATGGCCTCGTCGAGCCGCTCCTGGAGTTGCAGGGCATTGCCCATGTGGGTGTAGGATTCGTGCAGATCAGGCTTGATGGCCAGGGCGCGTTGATGACAGGCGATGGATTCGTCGAGCCGGCCCTGATCGCAGAGCACGTTGCCCATGTTGCTGAGTGCTTCGTAGTAGTTCGGATTGATGGCCAGGGCGTGTTCGTAACAGTCGATGGCCTCGGTCCAGCGTCCCAGATCCTGGAGCACGTTTCCTTTGCAGTTGAGCGCCTCAAGGTACTCCGGACGCAGGCTCAACGCTTTGTCGAGCCAGAGGAGCGCTTCGTCGAAGCGTTCGAGCTTCTGGAGCACATAGGCCAGATTGTGCATGGCACTGACATACTCCGGATAGATGGCCAAGGATTTTTCGAAGCAGGCGATCGCCTCTTCATAGCGTTTTTGTTCGCAGCGGATGTTGCCCATGTTGGCATAGGCTTCGAAGAAATCCGGCTGCATCTTCAGGGCGCGCTCCTGGCAGGCGATGGCTTCGTCGTACTGGCCCATGGACTGATGGAGCGTACCCAGGTTGCTCATGGCCGCCTGATAGTTCGGATCGAGCTTCATGGCCTTCTGGTAGGCGGCGAGAGCGGCCTCGGGCTGGCCATGGTTCTGGAGCACGATGCCCAGGTTGTTGTGAAAGAGCGGTTGATTGGGATCGATGGCAATCGCCTTTTTGATCATGACGATGGCTTCGTCGCGATGTCCGCGTTGATGGAGGAGGTAGCCAAGCAGGTTGTGGGCATCCTGATGCCGGGGTTGTTCACGCAGGATCTGTCGATAGAGGGCCTCGGCCTCGGAGAAGCGGTTGGCGTGATGCAGTTCCAGGGCCTTGTGGATCGGCGCGACCGGGGCGGTACGTGGTGCGGCGGGCGTGGGATGTTTGGATTTACCGGATTTCATGGCCATGACCTTCGCGTGGCGGGGGCGGATGTGGATCGGTGTCAACGCGACGAAGAAACGGTTTATCGTTGCGATAAGAACTCATCGCATGCTAGCCGATTTTGCGTGGCTTGGGAATTCTTTTTACCGAATCTCAGGTTCGGACCTTATGATCACGGGGGACAGGCGGCGATTATCGCCCCCGGTGGGATACAAGGGCAAAGCCCTTGGGCATTTTCTTTTGTGACTTTGCCTTTCGCGCGCTTTTCACGATAAGCGATTTTTCGCGCTGTATTGCGAAAAAGTCGCGCATGCGCGCGTGGGCATACAGTCCGGAGTTGCTCGAATTGCCGCTCAAACTGTTGGAAGGTGGCAACCAGTCGCATGCGCACGTCGTGGCAAGAGTGCTGCGCAGCGCGCATCAAAGATATGTGATCGACGAAATTGATTTTGTACGTAAAATTTTGGATCAGGCGAAACAGATTGGCCAACAGGCTGTGGACGATGTCACCGATGCATTGCTTGGATCAGTCCTTTTCCGAGTCCGGTCCCGCAATCTTGGTGAACCATGCGAGCAGGATGTAGCACTCCAGATGCATGCGCAAGAGATTCTTCCCAGACTCAACCGGATGAAGCCGGCTCACCGGCTTCCGGAGGGTACGGTCACGTGGGAAACAGTCACCGGACACAAGCAAACGGTGCATTCTCCGGCAGTGGATGGGTAAACATCGTGGCAGGAGGTGTCTGGATCATGACGTCTCGGCACGGATGATGCTTGCTGGATCACGATAGTCCCTTTGAGGGTTCATCCATCCAGCCGAAGAGGGGGGGAAAGTATGCCCCCGAGTGAGCCTTGACCGCCTCGTTGACCAACATTTCGCCGTTTCTTTCGGCCTTGCGCTGTCTGTTCCTGGTCTGTCGTCATCACGGCGTGGATGTGACGCCGGAGCAGCTTTTGGGCGCCCGCGAGGCGGATATCGTGGGTTCGGTGCTGCGTCTGATGCAGGAGGTTGGCCTCAAGGGGGCCCTTCTGGCCAAGCGCTCATGGAAGGATCTGGCCGGATTGGGGAACGCCTATCCGGTGATGGCCGAAACCCGTGGCGGACACTGGCTGATCGTCAGTCGCGTGACGGTCGCCGTCAACGGTGTGCCCAGCGCTACCGTCATGGATCCACGCACCGAGCATGCCGGTACCATCATACTGACCCGCAAGGAGTTCGAGGCCGACTGGAGCGGCAATTTGCTGCTCTGCAAGCGCGACCACGAACCCGAGTTCGAAAACAAACCCTTTGGTCTGAGCTGGTTCATGCCAGAAATCATGAAACAGCACAAACTGATGCGCAACGTGGCCATCGCGGCCATTCTCACCAGCATCCTGAGCCTGGCGTTGCCGATGTTCTTCAACATCATGATCGACCGTGTGATTCCCCATCAGAGCCACCAGACCCTTATCACGCTGACCCTGATCTTCGTATTGATCATGACTTTCGAGGGGTTGTTCAACTTCGTGCGTCAGCATCTGATGCTGGTGGCCACCAACAAGATCGATGCCCGATTGCTGTCACGCTCCTTTCATCATCTGCTGCATCTGCCGATGCCCTTTTTCGAAAATTCCACCACCGGCGTGCTGATTCGTCACATGCAGCAGACCGAGGTGGTGCGCAACTTCTTGACCGGAACGCTGTTTCACACCCTGCTCGACGTGGTGACCCTGCCTCTGGTGCTCGTCGGCCTGGCCATGTACAGCTTCAAACTCACCCTGCTGGTACTCGGATTCACCCTGGCCATCGCCATCGTCATCGCCGTCATGCTTCCAACCTTCCGCCACTACCTGGAAGGGCTCTACAACGCCGAGGGGTTGCGCCAGGCGGATCTGGTCGAAACCATCCACGGCATGCGTGCCGTCAAGTCCATGGCCCTGGAACCTCTGCGCAAGGCCTCCTGGGATCGCAAGGTGGCGGTGTCGATTCTCAACCGCGCCAGGGTGGGTGGCATGAGCATCAAGGCCTCGGTGCTTATCGGCGCGTTGCAGTCCGGCATGCAGATCACCATCATCACCGTCGGCGCCCTTGAGGTGTTCGACAACACCATGAGTCTCGGGGCGCTGGTCGCCTTCAACATGCTCTACGGACGGGTCTCCGGCCCGCTCGTGCAGCTCGTGAGTCTGATCAACGAATATCAGCAGACCGCCCTGGCCGTGCGCATGCTCGGGTCGGTGATGAACCATCCGCCGGAACGGGATCCGAGTCAACGGGGCATCCGCATGCCGATCACCGGCGAAATCGAATTCGCCAACGTCACCTTCCGCTACGACAAGTCGGTGCTCCCGGCCTTGAAGCGGATCTCCTTCAAGGTGGAAGAGGGGAAGGTGATCGGGGTGGTGGGACGATCCGGCTCGGGCAAGACCACCATCACCCGTCTGATCCAGGGGATTCACACGGCCCAGGAGGGGTTGATCCACCTCAATGGTCACGACATCCGCCACTTCGACCTGGCTCATCTGCGGCGCAGCATTGGCGTGGTGTTACAGGACAACATTCTCTTTCGAGGCACGATCCGCGAGAATATCGCTGCCGGAAGGCCTGAGGCCACCCTGGTGGAGGTGATCGAGGCGGCCCGTCTGGCGGGAGCGGACGAGTTCATCGACCGTTTGCCGCACTCCTACGAAACCTGGGTCGAGGAGAACGCCTCCAACTTTTCGGGCGGACAGAGGCAGCGCATTGCCATCGCGCGTGCGTTGCTCCTTAGCCCGAGATTGCTGATTTTCGATGAGGCGACCAGCGCCCTGGATCCGGAAAGCGAAATGATCATCCGTCAGAGTCTGGAGAAGATCTCCCAGGGGCGGACCATGATCATCGTCTCCCACCGGCTCTCCTCTCTGGTGGCCTCCGATGCCATCCTGGTGCTGGACAAAGGCGAGGTGATCGACTGTGCCACGCACACGGAGTTGTTGGAGCGGTGCGAGATCTATCGCCATCTTTGGGAACAGCAGGCCGGCCTGGCCACGCTCGGGAGGGAGGGGTAATCCCTGCGGACGGCATGGATGTTGCGTACCGTCGAGGGATTTTTTTCGGGAGTGCCGGGTGAATTCTGTCATGGCGTCATCATACAGGCATGGTTTGTCAAGACGAATCACCATGTCCGCTCCCATTGTCTGTC
>JADFZD010000075.1 GCA_015232705.1 Magnetococcales bacterium
GTGCCGTCAAATGCTCCCCGTCGGGCGGGGTGCTCGTCGCGGTGGAGCTTCTCGAATACAGCGGTCGGGAGGTCCGGTTGCGTTTTGCGGTGCGTGATTCGGGCATTGGTCTGACAGCCGAGCAGATCGAGCGGCTTTTCAAGCCCTTTACCCAGGCCGACACCTCGACGACGCGCCATTTTGGCGGGACCGGTCTGGGGCTTTCCATCAGCCGGCGGCTGGTGGAGTTGATGAAGGGAGAGATTTCGGTCAGTGGCCAGCCGGGGAAAGGGAGTCAATTCACCTTCACGGCGATCTTTGCCATCGCCGAGCCGGTTGCCAGCAAGGCGGTGATGCTGCCGCATGAGGCCCTGGACCGGGGGCGTCGTGTTCTGGTGGTGGACGACAATGCCATGGCCAGGGAGATCATCGAGCAGACCTTGCGGGATTTTTCGCTGGAGGTGACCTGCGTGGTCTCGGGCGAGGAGGCGCTATCGCTCTTGAATCAGGCGGCAGAGCACGCCAGTCCGTTTGGGCTGGTCATCATGGACTGGAAGATGCCGGGCATGGATGGTCTGGTGTGTACCGATCGGATTCGTCGCATGTTGCCGGCTGCGGCGCAGCCCAAGGTCATTCTTCTGACCGCCTTTGATCAGACCCAGGCCCGCGAGGGGGCGATGAGCGGTCAACTGGATGGATATCTGACCAAGCCATTCAGCCACTCGCAGCTGTTTGACGCCATCATGGTGGCGCATGGTCAGCAGGCCGCGCCGCGTCATCGGGAGGCGTCCGGGGACGAATCGCACGGGGAGATCATCGCAGCCCTGCGCGGTTCGCGGGTGCTGCTGGTCGAGGACAACGAGATCAACCAACAGGTTGCCAGTGAACTGTTGACCATGGCCGGGTTTGAGGTGACCATTGCCAACAATGGTGCGGAGGCAATTTCCCAGTACCATCGCGGTGGCTGTCAGGTGATTCTGATGGACATCCAGATGCCGGTCATGGATGGTTACGAAGCCACACGGCGGATTCGCGCCCTGGAGCGGGGGAGTCGGATTCCGATCATCGCCATGACCGCCAATGCCATGTCCGGCGAGCGTGAGCACTGTCTGAGCGTGGGGATGGACGATCACATCCCCAAGCCGATCGAGGTGGACCGGTTGTTGATGACGTTGGTGCGTCATCTGCGTCCGGACGGTGCGAAGCTGGTCGAGCGAGGCGAAGCCATTTCCAAGCCCACCCGTCCGGTCGGTGCGTCATTGGCGATACCCGGATTTGATCTGTCCCGTGCCTTGGCGCGTCTTGGTGGCAACCAGAAGTTGTATTTCACCCTTTTGGAGAAATTTCAGGAGCAGGAGCGCGATGCCGCCGAACGGATCGTGCGGGCGGTGGAGCGTGGAAATCTTCAGGATGCCCGGCGCATGGCGCACACCCTCAAGGGGTTGGCCGGAAACATGGGGTGTGAGGCGTTGCGTGAGATTGCGCAGTTGCTTGAGGGTGATTTGGGAGACGTGGAGCTTCCGGTCACGTTTGCCGAGCGGATGGAGGAATTGCGTCACATTTTGGCGCAGACGATCGTCACCATAGAGACAGCCTTGGCTTCCATGCCTGCCGGAACGCATCTCCGGTCAGTTACCCGTGTGCGGTCGCGGGATACCGGTCAGTTGCTGTCATGTTTGAAACGATTGGAGCCTCTGGTATTGGAGCGCAAACCCCGTCCCTGTCTTCCGGTGCTTGAGGAGATGCAGGGGGTGGTGTGGCCGGAGGCGTTGCGTGAGTCGTTGGAGAGTCTGGCACGCATGATTCAGAAATACCGTCTCAAGGAGGCATTGCCTTTGTTGCGAGAGTTGGTGACGCGTCTGGAGGGGGATTCCGGATCGCAGGGGTAGGAAAGCGTTTGACCCGTCAACTCCAGCCTCTTCGCTCTTCTCAAGATTGGGATTCCGGATCGCGGGGGTAGGAAAGCGTTTGACCTGCCGGATCTGAGTGCTCAACCGACAGAATTGAATCGTTTTTTTTATACCGTCATTCCCGCGAAAGCGGAAACTCAGGGTTATGGTTGCCGCCCGCGGATGACCGCCTGCGGGAGGGACACCCCGGAACGACGACGAAGCGGTCAGATCGATCAGGTTGACCCATCCGGCATATGAACCAGACCGGTTCAGAGCGGATCGGATGCCCTCGGGAGGCGCGCTCCTCGGCATAGCATGCGCAGCCCCCGTTTTTCCACCCCTCACCCCTGCTTGCCCATCTCCTTGAGACGCTCATCCAACAGGCGAGTCACCTCGGAACGCAATTTCTCGATCGAAAAGGGCTTTTTCAACGTCACATCCGCACCACTGATCCGGGCCACATCCACCAAAACATCTGCAGGAAAAACCCGGTCACCACCCGTGATCACCATGATCTTGACATGCGGATCCCACGCCCGCAAATCACGCACCACACTCAAACCCTCACGGTTGGGCATCAGAATGTCGGTGATCAGCAGATCGATCCCCTTGTGATGGTGAATGATCTCCTGCCCTACCTCCCCGTCCGGCGCGGTGAGCACGGTTCCCAGAGGCCGCAATACCTCCGAAACCAGTTGACGAATTTGCGGATCGTCCTCTATGACCAGAATGGTATGCATGGGGTTGCTCCTTTCAACGGGGAATGGTCATGCCGGCGCGTCCGGCGGTTCTGACAGATCCTGGCCTTCTATAACCTCAAGAAGTCGCGCCATCGAAAAGGGTTTGCGCAACACCTCAAGAATGCCTAAATCTTGTACCATGCGCAGTACCTGCTCTGCATCCAGATAGCGACCACCACCCGTCATGGCGATGATTTTTTGCTGGCTGGAAAGCTTGCGGATTGACAGAATGACCTCGATCCCGTCAGGTCGCGGCATGAGAATATCACACAGAAGCACATCCCATGGCCCCTGAGTCCTGAGTAGCTCCAAAGCCTCCCGTCCGTTATCCACCGAATGGATCTCATGCCCAGCTTCCATCAGCATCTCGGTCAACAAGCGCAGGAATTGCCAGTCATCGTCAATGACCAGGATGCGTTTCATGGTGATTCTCCCGGATGAGGTCGCGTCAAGGCGATCAGTGCCTCACTTAACTGAAGGATGGGGGTGGGTTTATGCAATACCCGGTCGATGATACCGCTTTTCGGATCATCCTGCACGACGCCACTGTCCATTCCAGTCAACAGGATCACCGGTAGATCCGATCGGATGGCCCGCATGCGGGCGGCCAGCTCCAGACCGGTCATGTGGGGCATGGCAAAATCGGTGAGCAGAACCGTAAACCGGTCTGGATCGGCGACAAAGGCACTCAGGGCCTGATGCGGATCCGATTCCGCATGCACCGAGAAACCCAGCCCGCTGAGCATCGCCTCCAGAATGGCCAACAGTTGCGGTTCATCGTCCACAATCAACAAGGTGCCGTGCCCCGAGAGCGTCGATGAGATCGTGGACAGAAACTCCCGAGTGATCTCAGGACGCTCGATCAGGGGCAGGAAAAGCTGAAACAGACTCCCCTTGCCCCATTCACTCTCCACCAAAACCGCGCCACCATGGCTGTTGGAGATGCCATGCACCACCGCCAGTCCCAGCCCGGTCCCCTTGCCTACCTCCTTGGTGGTGAAGAAAGGGTCGAAAATCTGCCCGATCAACTCCTGGGGGATGCCCCCTCCCGTATCCCGGACCTGGATGCGGGCATAGCGTCCGTGGGGCAGACTCTTGACGGGCGGATCGATTTCGGTCAGATCCACCTGATCCAGCGTCAGGGTGATCTTTCCCCGGTCGCCTTGGATGGCCTGCCGGGCGTTGGTGCCGAGATTGAGCAGCACCTGGTGAATCTGATTGCCATCGCCCAGGATCCAGCTCTCTTCCTCCTGAATGTCGGTGATGATGGCGATGGAGGAGGGGACCGAAATCCGCAGGAACTGGCTCACCTCGCGCACGATGTTCGAAAGGTTGATCGTGGTGCGCCCCACCGGATTTCCCCGACTGAAGGTGAGCAGTTGATCCACCACGCCTTTGGCACGCTGGGCGGCAATGTTGATCTCCCCCATACAGTGGACCACCCCCTCTGGATCCCCGGATTTGAGCTGACCAAGCTCTGCAAAGCCGAGAATGATGCCCAATATGTTATTAAAGTCATGGGCGATCCCGGCACTCAAGGTGCCGATGGCCTCCATTCTTCCGGCATGCAGCAGTTGCGCTTCCAGCTTGATGCGATCCAGGGCGATGGCCAACAGATCGGCGATCCGTTCCAAGGCACTGACATCCTCCTGGGTGTACTCCCTTCCGCTGTTGGCAACCGCGATTTCGGCCACCACCCGTCCTCCCTGCATGACTGGAACGGCAAGAAAACGTTCCAGGGTCACACCCTGATCGATGGGCAGGGAGAAGAAGTGGGTGGGATGTTGAGGCGTGTTGAACAGCAAAGGACGCCGATGTTCGATCACCCAACCCCAGATGTGGCTGGTCTCCTGGAAGATGATCGGAGGCTGCAAGGAGGCGAGGATCGGCAGATTCCAGATGATGGCGCGGTTGCAGGCATACCCGGTACGGGCATCGACTTCGTTGATGTACCCCTGGCAACTGCGCGTCACGGCCAGACAGTAGGCCAGGAACTTCTTGGACAGCTCCGGGATGGTCATCTTTGGGAAGGCCAGCAGCTCCCTGCCCAGCCCGGCCAGGATCTCCTGCAGCTCTTTTTCCCGGAGGATGATCGCCTCATCGCGTTTGCGCTGGGTGAGATCCCTGGCGAAGGCGAGAATCCGACCGCCCGGACCGGAGCTGCTCACCGAGACCTCGACCGGCCAGAGTTCGCCAGATTTGGTTTTGTGCCAGGTTTCGAAGCGGTCACCGCCGCACTGCTCGATCCGGGCGATATGCTTTTCGACATCGCGGGCATCTTCGAGTGCCTCGACCATGGTGATCGACATGCCCAGCAGCTCTTCCTTGGCATAGCCGGAGCGCTCGGCGTAAGCCAGATTGACATTCAGCAGGCGTCCGGTGATGGGATCGACCTCCCAGTAGCCGTCATGAGAGGTTTCGATGGCCTGCCGGAAGGCGTGTTCGCGTGCGAGAATCTCCTGTTGCATCGCTTCGATGTGGGAGATATCGCGGAAAAAGCCCTGCACGATGCTCTGCCCAGGCAGATCGATGCGACAACCGACCACCTCCACCGGGATGCTCATCCCCTGTTTGTTGATCAACCAGGTCTTGACGGGGTGGGCTGGATCGATGGCCGTGATGCTGCTGTGCTCCTGGTAGCCGCAATGAATGGGGTGATTCTCCTCGTCGGGTGGATGCAATTGCCGGTGATGGGTGCCGCGTAGCGCCTCGACCGATTGGCCGGTCAGACGGCAGGCGGCCTGGTTGGCATCGATCAGGATGCCCGTGGAGGCATCGGCCAGGAAAATGGCATCCGGTGCCTGGTTGAAGAGGGCATGCAGGCGAGTCTGGCTCTGCCGGAGGCGACGGTTGGCGAGGGAGAGCTGAATGGCCAGGGCGATGCTGACCACCAGTCCCAGAAGGCTGGAGACAATGAACCCGTGAAACTGCTGCCACAGATCGCTCCAGCCGACCAGTCCGTAGTTTTCGAACGGAGGCAGGTGCAGGGTGCGCGCCACCTTGTCCACCAGGGAGTAGTCGGCAGGCATCACGAAGCCGGAAACCCCGTCCGGAAGATAGAACGGGTGCTCTGAGAGTGTCAGAAGCGCGGCAACGATCTGTTCGCGCAGTTGGTTGTGTTCGGTCCGGATAAAGGCCACGAACGGCCACTCCGGATAGAGCCGGGTCGAGCTGATGAACGGGGCCTCAAGCCACTGTTGGCGATGGATCACCTTGAGTTGCCCTTCGGCGAGTTGTCCGGATTTCAACAAGGCCTCCAGCATGCCGGTGCGTGTGAAGGCGACATCGGCTTTTCCCTCCAGGACTTTCGTGATTCCCTGTTCCGGATAGATTCCCACGAACTGGATCTGTTTTTGGATATCCACAAAAACCCCGGCCTCGTGGAGTTCATACATGGGGGCCATGTAGCCACCCAGGGACTCGGGGAAAGGTGCGGCAATGCGCTGGTGGGTCAGATCCGCAAGGGTGTTGAGATCCTTTCGGTCCGCACGCGTCAGGATCACCCCGCCCAGGGCGCTGCTGCCCCCACGAGGGGTTTTGACCGACAGGGTGGCCAGGGGACCGGAGAGGGTATACTCCTGTTTGAGTTGGATGTAGTGCAGGGGATTGGTCAGCAGGAAATCCAGCTCACCTGCGGCAATGCGGCGGTTGAGTTCGTCATAATTGGCCACCACCAGTTCGATCGGTTGGGGCAACTGGATAAGCTTGGTCAGGTAGTCGGCCAGGGGTTGCCAGGGGTGGCTATCCTCGGAGGTGAAACGCCGGTCCAGCACGCCGATGGTCAGCGGACGCTCGGCCCAAGCCGTCCGACAGTCGGGCAGGAGGGTGAGCAACAGCAGGAGGATGTGCCATACGGATGTGACGCGCGCGGTGGGATGTGAGGTGTAGCGCTGTTTGTCTTCCATGGTCATGCCATTTCACAAGCGGGGTGTGTTGGTGCCGCCGGTCCGGGTTGCGCGATTGGGGTGACATGCGTTCATGAGCGATCGTGGAACACCCAAAAAGGAGGGTAACCATTCAGGTACCCAACGGTTGCAAGGGTCCGGGGAGCGAAGGTCCCCGGCGGAGGTTCGGAAGGCTTAAACCGCACA
>JADFZD010000076.1 GCA_015232705.1 Magnetococcales bacterium
GAGGCTTTCTTCCGATTTGCCAGATGGATCGAGAGGTTGCCGCAGGTGATTGCCCGCAACTGCCGGATCTAGGATGATGGCAGCAAGCCTTCAGACAAGGCATGACGACCCCCGAACGGCACAGCGTCGTATGCGCGCGCGAAGGGGCGTCGCATCGCCGTATCAAGGCTGCTGACGCAACAGGTCAACATGCCCTACTCCCGAACCCACCCATCCCCGTAAGTGGCGCGAATGTAGGCATCGCTGGGACGCAATCCCATCTCGAAGAGCATCCGATCCCGCTCGACTATGGGACGCAAATCCTGATCCTCGGAGACCCGTCGCCAGACCTTGGGGGGACGCGCCTCGGGAAAATTCCATTCGGTCAGCCACGCCCCCACGCTCCGATTGAAGCTGTCGCAGATCAGATCCGCATCCGCCTTCACCACTTCATTGCGTACATGCTTGTGGACATCCGCCTTGTACTGCCCTCCCGTGGCATCGGTGGTCATGGTCTGCGACAAGGTGACCTTGGCGATCGCCGCATTCATGCGATCGATGAAGCTCTCATAACTCACCTGTCCCCCTCGGGAGGATTCGATCAACTCCACCTTCATCCCTTCGGGCACGATGATCCCGGAATCGGTCTGAATCGCCCGCAAGGCCGACAACAATCGCCGCTTCTCCTCATCCGTGGCATTGGCCGGATAACTCCCCATGGCGGTCGGCATGCCGAATTTGTCCATGAAAATCAACCACAATTTCATTCCATTGCGCTTGAAAAAAACCGGCCAATAAAGCCAATGGGCCAAACCCAGTCCATAGGGATCATCATCGTTGTCGGCCCCGGCATGGAAATGCCAGAATTTACGCATTGGCAGTGACTGACCATTCGGCTCCAGGCTGGTGACCAACAGCGGGCGTCCCAGGGGGTCGAAGGTGAAACGCCTCTGCTTGCGCACCTTGAGGGCCTCAAGGATCACCTGTCGGCCATCCCGGTTCCAGAGACATTCAGCCACCGCATAGCCATAAAAAATGCCATAGAGCATCTTGTCTGTCACGTTATCCCAACCGATGCGGCTGAGGGTCTCAAACAAAAAATCAGCTGCCAGACGACTTGCCCGGTCCGGTCCGCCCGGTCTCACCCCCCACTCGGCAGAGGTGACCGCCATGCGGCGCTGCTGAAATGTGGAGGCCACCTGATCATCCCGCAACACATCTTCATACAGGGTGTAATCACCACCCCGGTCGCGCAGCACCGAATCCTGCGGCAGGAGGGTATTCATCAATCCACCGAAATCTCGGGTGATGTCGCGTCCATCACCGGAGACGGCGACTTCGCGAAAAAAAGGTTTGACCTCTTTGGCGTGCGACTTGACCTTGGCCATATGCTGTTCGACTCCTCGAAGCGGTTGCAGATTGATGAGGCTGTTTGGGATTCAGTCCGTCTCATGCCCATCAGGCCATTGCCGAACGGCCAATTATCCCAGATCCGGCCAGTTTGAACGCTTACTTTAGATAAAATATTGATCAATATATTAAATATTAATAATACCTCATGACCGACAAGGTAACTTCGGCTTCTTGCAATTCAACTCTGTGAGCCAACAGGTTCACGCATACCATCAATCGCAACCGCCGGATCTGGCATCAAGGTAATCCCAATTGGATCTCCATCGACAGATGCAGAACTTCAGCGAAACAATCGGACAAAACAACAAAGACAAGCATACGATCACACCTATCATGAGCCTTTGAACGATGTAAATCGATCTATTTTTGCTTTCTTTTTATTCCAGGATCGGGTATTATGAACGTTCACCATACCATCCCCTATCCGAAAAATGTGATTTTCAGGCAACACCATGCAAAAAAACTCCTGCTCCAATCCCATCATGACCTCCCCCCTCGGACGACTGACGCTGCAAAAAAGAATCGGGTTGCTGCTAATTTTGGCGATTCTCGTCATTTTGTCCGTCGGCATACTGGCCATGTTCTCCAAAAAAGAGGGCATGCTGGCCGATCGACAAGCCAAAACGCGCAATCTGGTCGAGTCGGCCTATCACATCCTCATCCATTTCCACGCCAAACAGACCGCCGGCGAATTGAACCAGACCCAGGCCCAGGATGCAGCCAAGGCGACCATACGCGCCATGCGCTATGGAAGCGACAATAAAGATTATTTCTGGATCAACGACATGGCTCCAAAAATGCTCATGCATCCGATCAAACCTGAACTCGAAGGCAAGGATGTTTCGGACACAACGGATGTCAACGGCAAGAAATACTTCCTTGATTTTATCAAGGTCGGGCAGCAGGAGGGTGGCGGCTTCGTGGATTATTACTGGAGCCGAGTGCCTGGCGACACGAAAAACAGCGTTCCCAAACTTTCCTTCGTCAAAGCCTTCAAGCCCTGGGGATGGATCATCGGCACCGGCATCTACATCGACGATGTGGATGCCGCGTTCAAGGATGATCTGATCCTGCTGAGTGAAGAGTTGATCCTCAGCCTGGTGGTCCTGATCGCCCTATCCCTGATGATCGCCCGTACCATGCTGTTACAGGTGGGGGGCGACATCCATCAGGTCGAGGATGCCGTGCGGCGTCTGGCCGACGGCGACATGACCATTCGCATCCACGAGAAAGGGGTGAATCCCACCGGTATCGCCTGCGCGGTGAACCGACTGGCAGACCGGTTGGAAAAAATCATGCGCATCATCAACCTCCATTCGGGTGGCATCACCGCCTGTGTCGCCGAGTTGATCAAGATCCGCGACCAGATCGGTGACGACGCCAAAAGCTCGAAGCGAATCGTCGAGGGGGTGTCAGAGAAGAACAACATCCTCGTCCAGGAGGTCAACACCATCACCCTGGCGATCGGCCAATCCACCGAGAGTATCAACGGCATCGCCACGGCTGCCGAGGAGGTGACCCACAACATCGTCACCATCGCCGCCGGGGCCGAAGAGGCGAGCGCCAACATCGCCACCATGGCCGCCGCCGCCGAGGAGATCACCGCCAACATCGACGGGGTCAACAGCAATCTGACCCGTGTCGACGATTCGGTCAAGAATGTCGCATCCTCCATCGACAACATCACCACCGCCCTGGAGGAGATCAACCGTCGCTGCCAGAGTGCCAGTGCCGAATCCGAAACCGCTCACGCCAACGCTCTCGGGGTGCGTGAAGTGATGGATCGTCTCTCCGCCTCGGCCCAGGAGATCGGCGATGTGGTGGATATCATCAACAACATCGCCGAGCAGACCAACATGCTGGCGTTGAACGCCTCCATCGAGGCCGCCGGGGCCGGTGATGCGGGCAAAGGGTTTGCCGTGGTGGCCAACGAGGTCAAGGAGTTGGCCCGGCAAACCTCAGACGCCACCCGTCTGATCTCCGAAAAGATCCACCGCATTCAAGGCAACACCCGCGAGGCGACCGAGGCCAACTCCAGCGTCGCTTCCAGCATCGACCGCATCAACGAGGCCAACCGCGAGATCACCGAGTCGGTGGAGATGCAATCCTCAGCCATGGCGACCATCTCCAACGCCATGGATGACGTGGCCAGAGCTGCCAGCGAGGTCACCCGCAGCGCGCTGGAGTTGGGCACTGCGGCCCAGGAGGTGGCGCGCGCCGCCCAGGAGGCCGCCGCCGGCACCGGCGAGGTGGCCAAGTCCGCCTCGACCGTGGCCATGGCTGCCGAATCGATGGCCGATAAAACACGCAATGCCCAGGTCCTTTCCAACGACATCATGGCATCGACCCAGACTACTCTGGAGGCCTCCAACGTCGTGCAGCAGAACATGGGCGAAGCCTCCTCGGTGGTGGAGATGACACGGGGATCCTCCACGCAGTTTGCCCGCATGGGCGAGGTATTGCAGGACATGTGTGGTGCGCTCTATGCCGCCCAGGCAGAGGCCGATCTCGGCACACCGATCTTCGACATGCGCGCCTCCAAAGCCTTTTTCCTCAAATGGCACAGCCGCATGGAGCAGGCAATCTCCGGACGCCTCCTCCTGCCGCGGGCGGAGTGGCTCAAACCCGAGGATTCACCGCTGTACGATTGGATTCAATCCGTCACCGGCAGCGAATACGGCAACAGCGCCCGATTCCAGGAGATGACCCGACTGCACGGCCAGATCTTCGCCAAAGCGCTTGAGACCCTGGAGCGCATTGAAAAGGTCGCCGCCGAGGGTCCGGAGGGTGCGGACAAAAGACTGCTCGAATACTTGGCTCTGATCCGCAAGATCTTCTCGCTGCTGGATATTCTCTATCTGGAAAACGGCAAGGAGATCGAGGACGATGCGCTTTTCTTCCCATGGTCTGACACTCTGGAGACCGGCCTGGCAGACATCGACAACGATCACAAGAAGCTGGTGGACATGGTGAATCAGATCCACAAACTGCTCAAGCAAAGCGCGGGCAAGGAGCAGGTGATGAAAATCATGACCGAGCTGGCCGATTACACCCATTTCCATTTCGGACGCGAAGAGAAGTTGTTCGAGAAGTACCAGTACCCCGAGACCCCCTCCCACAAGGAGAAACATGTCAAGCTTCTCAACGAGGTGAGCGCTTTGATGACGAAGTTCCAGGAAGGGGACTTTGCCGCGCCGATGGATCTGTTGACCCTGGCCAAGTCGTGGCTCGTGCAGCACATCCTGCGCACCGACATGCGCTATGCGCCGTTCTTCAAGGAAAAGGGGGTTGTTTGACCCCCCTCACCATCAAGCCAATCTTCACCTCCTGGACCTCCAGAAGGGGGTCCGGGAGGCGTATCCCTTTCCCCTACCCCCACCATCCTCCTCAAAAAGCGGTTTCGATTAAAATTCTATCGATCCATGGTTGACCCCTGCTTCCGTTGTATTGACGTTTCTTGACCCATCGAAGATAATGATGCGGTTTACCCCTGCGGACCATGGCAATCACCACGGAGAATCATCATTCTCCAAGTGATTTGCCTCCAGGGGATTAGGGGGGAGATTGAATCCTGCATGAACCAATCGGATGCCTGCCATGTGTGCCGCCAAAAAACCTGTCACCGTTCTTGTCGTGGATGATTCCGCTGTCGTGCGTCAGACTCTGACTGCCGTCCTCGAATCCGACCCGGAGATCCAGGTCGTGGGACAGGCCCAGGATCCATTCGTGGCCGCGGAAAAACTCAAAAGTCTGGTTCCGGATGTGATCACGCTGGATGTCGAAATGCCGCGCATGGACGGGATCACCTTCTTGAAAAAGATCATGACCCAGCACCCGATCCCTGTGGTGATGTGCTCCTCGCTGACCGGAGAGGGCACGGAAACCGCGCTGCGCGCCTTGGAGTATGGCGCGGTAGAGATCATCACCAAACCGCGCATGGGCACCAAGGAGTTCCTGGAAGAGTCGCGGATCCGCATCTGCGATGCGGTGAAGGCTGCCGCCTCCACGAACGTGAAATCCCGCGCGTTTATCCCGCGCGCCGCCCCTGCTGTCCTGCCCAACAAGATTCAACCCAAACTCACCGCCGATGCCATGCTCCCCCCCGTGGATCCAGGTTCCAGAGCCATGAGCCAAACCACGGAAAAACTCATCATCGTCGGCGCATCCACCGGAGGCACCGAGGCGTTGCGGGTCTTTCTTGAGGCCATGCCCGCCAATGCCCCTGGCATCGTCATCGTGCAACACATGCCGGAAAATTTCACCCGCGCCTTTGCAGACCGCCTCAACACCCTGTGTGAAATCTCCGTCAAGGAAGCCGCCGACAACGACTCGGTGGTGCGCGGACGGGCCCTGATCGCTCCAGGGAACAAACACACCATGCTCAAACGCAGCGGCGCTCGCTACTATGTCGAAGTGCGCGACGGTCCCCTGGTCAGCCGGCACCGCCCGTCGGTGGATGTGCTGTTCCGCTCCGCAGCCCGCTACGGCGGCAAGAATTGCGTCGGCGTGATCATGACCGGCATGGGGGACGATGGCGCACGCGGCATGCTGGAGATGAAAAACGCCGGCGCCACCACCGTGGCCCAGGACGAGCAATCCTGCGTGGTGTTCGGCATGCCCAAAGAGGCCATCAAACACGGCGGCGTGGATTTGATCAAACCCCTGGACAAAATCGCCGCAGAAGTGTTGCGACTGTGCAATGTGTGACGGTCAGGGATTGAACATCAAGGTCTTGAATACGGGATTTCGAGTCACATGAATGCCTTCGGCGCCGATCACGACCCGCACGGCGGGATCTCCGACAAAGATTTTCAACGTCTGAGCGACTTCATCTACACCCAGTGCGGCATCATGATGCCGCCCAGTAAAAAAACCATGCTCACCGCCCGCATCCAGAAACGGTTGCGTCAGGTGGGTCTGCACTCCTTCAAGGAGTACATCGACTGGGTACTCGACCCGGAACACTCCGGAGAAGAGCTGATCCAGTTCATCGATATCGTCACCACCAACAAGACCGACTTCTTCCGCGAACCGGCCCATTTCGAGTACCTGGCACAGAGCGCCCTGCCGGAGCTGATCAAAACCGCCGGGGCCGGGGTTCGGCGCGAACTGATGATCTGGAGCGCCGGCTGCTCGACGGGCGAAGAGCCGTATACCCTGGCGATGGTGCTGCGCGAGTTCGCCC
>JADFZD010000077.1 GCA_015232705.1 Magnetococcales bacterium
CGCCGGAAAAGAAACCGGAAAAGCCGCCGGAGAAGCCCGAAAAGCCAACGGAGAAAAAACCGGAGAAACCCGAGAAGCCAACGGAGAAAAAGCCGGAGAAGCCGCCCGAAAAACCGGAAAAGCCGACGGAGAAAAAACCGGAGAAACCCGAGAAGCCCGAAAAGCCGGCTGACAAAAAACCGGAAAAGCCGGAGAAACCGGAGAAGAAAGAGGATCCTTTGGATTTTTCCAAGGCGATCAACAAGCTGCAAAAGAGTACGCCCGCGCCCAAGAGCGAGGAGACCCCCTTGGATTTTTCCAAGGCGATCAACAAGCATCAGAAGGCGGCCAGCGAGGCCAAAGCGGTGGGCACGGACAATGCGCCTGCGTCGAGCAACGATCCGCCGGTATCGGCGTTCGCCATCTCCCGTTGGCAGCATGGGGTGACCAACAAGGTGCGCGACAACTGGCGCAAGCCGAGTGGCTTGCGTGGCGAGGCGGCACTCGAAGTGATTGTGGTGGTGCAGGTGGGACCGGACGGTTCACTGGTCAATCCTCGTGTCAGCCATCCGTCTGGCAATGCCATCTACGACGAGTCGGTGATGCGTGCCATCAGCCGCACGGTGTCGGTGGATCCACCGCCTCAAGGATGTCAGGAGTGTCGTGAACTGGAGATCCGCTTCCGCCCGGAGGTGGAGTAAGGCCCGGAGGGGACGTAAAAATGGATGGTGTCATCACGCCGGGGGCGATGAACGCCCCCGGTGGGATCCAAGGACAACGCCCTTGGAACGTCAGGGCGTGTTGACATATCGCGTCAGCGACCTTGATACCGCGTTGCGACGCCCCTTCGCGGCTCACATACTGCCGTGTGTGTATGCTGCGCTGCTCGGGTCGTCGCGCCTTGTCTGAAGGCTCTCTGCCTTCATATGTCAACACACCCTAGAACGCGCCTAGAAACAAAATCAAAACAAAAGCCTCAGAGGCTCCGCCTCCGAACCGCAGCCGGGGGATCGAGCCGATCCCCGGACCCCTGCAACTGTTGGGTACCTGAATCGTTACAAAACCCAAAAAAAGCCGGAAATCTTACGATTTCCGGCTTTTTTTGGAAGAGGTCTGGCACATCCTGTCAACTAAAGCCTGGAATACGGATCAAGGCATCTCCCTTTCCCCATTCAATACCGCCGCCAGTGACGATCGCGCCACCCCCGGTCATAATAATACGGGCGCCCGTAATAGGGGTCGTAATAGCCCGGATAATACCCATGCCTCTGCACCACCACCGTGGGTGCGGGTTCCACCACCACGTAGCTGGGCGGCGGCGGGGCGGTCACCACGGTCCGCGATACCACGGTGGGGGCATCCAGGGAGACCCGATCCATCAGACGCCACTGCCCGGCACTGTCGCGACAGGAGAGACCTGTCAAGGACTCGCGTCGGGCATCGATGGTCGCCTGGATCTCCACCTCGCGACACACCTGGCCGCTGACATGGGTCACCGGACGCGGGGTGACGATGTAGGAGACGCGACTCTCCGGATTCACCCAGGTGGTGGTCTGATAGGAGGGGGCGTACTCCAGAGAGCGATAGACCACCGTGCTCCCCTGGCGTTCACGCTCGTTGCCCACCGCATAGCCCAACAACCCGCCCGCCACCCCGCCGATGAGCGAGTTCTCCACCCGATTCTTCATCGGACCCGACAGACTGCCCACCATGGCACCGGTCAAAGCTCCGACCGCCGCCCCGCTTCCGGCATCGGCGCGCGGCTGAGCAGGCGCCACCAACAACCCCGTCAAGGTCAGGGATACGACCAGCCATGGCTTCATCCGGGTTACTCCCATGTAAGGAAACGTTAAATTTGCAAATTGGAAATTGACAAAGCGCGCAATTCAGCTCTTAATTCAACGGTAGCACTTTCTGCACCGACAGGTCAAGAAAAGGACAAGGAATCAGCCATGTCACGGATCGGCAAAACATTGATTTTCATCTTATTGATTGCCTTGGCCGCAGGGGGGTGGCAGGCCTGGAGCAAACGGGAAGGCGCCGACAAGAATCGCCAGACCACCGCCAAGGTGATACGCGGCGACATCGAAGAGACCACCACCGCCATCGGCACCCTGCAACCCCTCAATTACGTCGATGTGGGCACCCAGGTTTCGGGTCAGCTGATGAAGATCCATGTCGCCCTCGGGGATAGCGTCAACCAGGGCGATCTGTTGGCCGAGATCGATCCGACCCTGTTTACCACCAAGGTCGAATCGGATCGCGCCCAATTGCAGGTACTCGAAGCGCAACTGGCCGAACGCAAAGCCCAGCACGCCCTGGCCAAGGCGCAGTTCGACCGACAGAAAAGCATGCTGGCTGCCAACGCCACCAGCCAGGATGCCCACCAGTCCGCCGAAGCGACTCTGAAAAGCGCCAACGCCCAGATTGCCCAGATCGTGGCCCAAATCCACCAGACCGAATTCAGCCTGAAGGCCAACGAAACCAATCTTGCCTTCACCCGCATCCACGCACCCATGACCGGGACCGTGGTCACCCTGCCCGCCCGCCAGGGTCAGACCCTCATCGCCGCGCAGCAAGCGCCCATTCTGTTGCGCATCGCCGACCTCGCCACCATGACCGTCTGGACGCAGGTTTCCGAAGCCGACATCACCCGCCTGAAACTCGGCATGGATGCCTGGTTCACCACCCTCGGGCAGCCCGACAAACGCCATTACGGCAAGCTGCGCCAGATCCTGCCCACCCCGGACGTGGTCAACAGCGTGGTGCTCTACAACGCCCTCTTCGACGTGGAAAATCCCAACCTGGACCTGGGTATCCAAATGTCCGCCCAGGTCTCCTTTGTCCACGCCGTGGCCAAGGATGTCCTGCTGTTGCCAGTGACCGCGCTGAACTTCAAAGGCAAGCCCGACGAGGCCACGGTACGCCTGCTTCAGGATGGTGCATCCTCCCCGAAAAAAGTAACCACCGGCGTCAAGAATCGCCTCCAGGCCCAGATCCTCACGGGGTTGAACGAAGGGGATGAGATTCTGATCGGCAGCACGGAAAAGAAACCCACCTCTGGAGGATCCCTCTTCGGCATGAGTCACCCCGGTGGCGGAGGCAAATCGCGATGAGCGCCTCCCAGGCCGACGCGCAACCGATCATCCGCCTGGATAAGGTCGATAAAAGTTACATCTCCGATGACCTCACCGTCGATGTGCTGCACGAAGTCAGCCTCGACATCTGGCCCGGCGAGTTCGTGGCCATCATGGGACAATCCGGATCCGGCAAATCGACCCTGATGAACCTGATCGGCTGTCTGGATCGTCCGACTTCCGGACGACTGCTGCTCAACGGTCAAGATATCTCGGAACTCGATCACGACGGTCTCGCCGGGCTGCGGCGTCTGGTCTTCGGCTTCATCTTTCAACAGTACAACCTGCTGCCCACCGCATCGGCGGAAGAGAACGTCGAGATGCCGGCCATGTACGCCGGTCACACCCGACACCACCGCCTGACCCGCGCCCGTGATCTCCTCGCCACCCTGGGCCTCGGCGACCGATTGCACCATCGCCCCAGCCAACTCTCCGGCGGACAACAACAGCGCGTCGCCATCGCCCGCGCCCTGATCAACGGCGGTCATGTCATCCTCGCCGACGAACCGACCGGCGCACTCGACAGCCGCGGCGGACGGGATATCCTCGCCCTGCTCCACCGCCTCAATGCCGAGGGGCATACCGTCATTCTGATCACCCACGATGCCAACGTCGCTGCCGAAGCCCGACGCATCATCACCATCGCCGATGGACGCATCGTCGGCGATACCCCCCGTGAAGCGTCGGATTCAGGGGATCCCCAACCCCTTCAGAAGACCAAAGAGGAACGGGGCGGACATGTCATCGATCTCCAAGAGACCATCAAGATCGCCCTGCACGCCCTCCGGGCCAATCTCTTCCGTACCGTGCTCACCCTGCTGGGAATCATCATCGGCGTGGGATCGGTGGTGGCCATGCTCGCCATGGGTGACGGCGCCAAAGAGGAGGTATTGGGACGCATCCAGGCCATGGGTAGCAATCTCTTGCTGGTTCGTTCCGGCGCACCCAACATGCGCGGCAGCGGCTCCCAGGTGGCCAGCCTCATCCCGGACGATGCGGTGGAGATCGCCAAACTGCCCAACGTCCGCCATGCCGTCCCGGAAATGAACGGCGCCGTCACCCTGCGTATGGGTGGCAACGACTCCCAATCCCCGGCCACCGCCACCACCGCCGATTTCCCGATAGCACGCGACTGGGCCACGGAACAGGGGATTTTCTTCTCTGCAGAGGATGTCAAAAGCTATGCGCCGGTGATCGTACTCGGTAAAACCGTGATGGAGAACCTCTTCGGCCCCGATGCCGACCCGGTGGGTCGCTATCTGGTGGTCAACAACATCCCTTTCCTGGTGATCGGCGTGCTGGCCAGCAAGGGCGCCACACCCTTCGGCTCGGACATGGATGACGCCGTGTTCGTTCCCCTCACCACCGGCAGCCTGCGCCTGTTCGGTCAACGCTTCCTGCGCTCCATCAACGTCGAGGTCGAGGATATCGCCCAGATCGATGCCACCCAGGAGGCGATCACCCAACTCCTGACCGCACGCCACAAAACCGTCGATTTCCAGGTGCGCAACATGGCGTCGATCCTCGATACCGTGACCGAAACCCAAAACACCATGACCTTGCTGCTCGGTTCCATTGCCGCCATCTCTCTCCTGGTCGGCGGCATCGGAGTCATGAACATCATGCTGGTCAGCGTCACCGAACGGACCCGCGAGATCGGCATCCGCATGGCCGTGGGCGCGCGTCGTGGAGATATCATGACGCAGTTTCTGGTCGAGGCACTGGTGGTCTGTCTGCTGGGCGGCATTCTCGGGGTTGCCGGTGGATTGTTTTCCGCCTGGATCGCCACCCGCTTCAATGTTCCCGCCCGTTTCACCGTCTCGCCGGTGGCCATGGCCTTCGGATTCGCGGTGGCCACGGGTTTGATCTTCGGTTTCATGCCAGCGCGCAAAGCGGCTCGTCTGGATCCGGTCGTGGCCCTGGCGGACAAATAAAGGTACCAGCGATGAAAACAAGCTCTCTCATCTCCCCATGCCCCGTCCGCAGCGCTCTTTGGACGCCAACGCTCGGTTCCTTATCACCCATGGCCGACTGCTCGAAAGGGATCATCCTCGGGTTGCTGCTCCTCACCGCTCCGCTCTACGGATGCAGCAACCGCAACCCCACAACCCCGATCCTGCCCCAACTCCCCGCCACCTGGAACAACGCCAATTCCGCCTCTCTCGCCACCACCCTGCCCTCCGGCCCCTGGTGGCAAGCCTTCGGCAATCCCCGTCTTGACAATCTGGAAGAGCAGGCCCTGGCCAGCCATCCGGACATCCAGGCCGCCAAGGCGCGTCTGCTCCAGGCCGAAACCCGTGCCCGCATCGCTGAAAGTCCCCTTTTCCCTGGATTGACCCTCTCGGGTGGCGATCAGATCTCTGGACAGGGACGCAGCGGAAAAAGCGTGCGCGACTCGCAAGCCTCCCTCAATGCCAGCTACGAACTCGACTACCGGGGCCGAAATCTCGCCCTGATCGACAAAGCCCAGGCAGAAACCACGGGCAGCCGCATGGATCGCGAAGCGGTTCACTGGACCCTCACCGCCGATCTGGCCAGTGCCTACCTGCGCATCCTGACCCTCGATCAGCGCCGGGAACTGGCCCGGCAGTCCCTGGAGGCCGGACGCCGCATTCTGGAGTTCACCGCCAAACAGGTGGCCTTTGGTCAAACCTCTCCCCTGGACGAAACCCGCCAGAAACAGACCGTGGCCTCCATCGAGGCACAAAACGCCGCCCTGGATCTGCAACGCGACCAGGCCCGTGATGCCCTGGCCCTGCTCGCCAACCAACCCCTGACCACCATTCGCGAAATCGACGGGCGACTCGGCGACTGGCGGATTCCGGAAGTTCCCGCCGGGGTTCCCTCGGATCTTCTGTCGCGCCGCCCGGACATCCGACGCGCCGAAGCCGATCTCATCGCCGCTCAGGCGGATCTGTCGGCAGCCCGTGCCGCACTCTTTCCCACCCTCGAGTTGACCGGCGAGCATGGCTATGCCAGCAAGGGACTCCGCGAACTGATCTCGCCCGCCAATCTGCTCTGGAAACTGGGGGCCAGCCTGACGTTCACCCTCTTTGATCATGGCAAACAGCGCGATGCCATCACGGTCGCCCAGGAGGGACAAAAGGCTGCGGTGGCCGCCTATCAGAAGGCGATCCTGGCCGCGCTCAAGGATGTGGAGGACAATCTGGCCGCCATTCACTGGCTGGCCGAACAGGAGAAGGCCCAACAACAGGCCGAAGAGGCGGCGCGCGAAGCCCTGAGACTCGCCGAAGTACGCTATCGCGCCGGCGCGGCGGATTTCATGAGCGTGCTCGATGCGCAACGCTCGCTGCTGCAACTGCAAGACGAGCTGCCCCAAACCCGTCAGGCGCGCCTGAATGCCGCCATCGGACTGATCAAGGCGTTGGGCGGCCCGATC
>JADFZD010000078.1 GCA_015232705.1 Magnetococcales bacterium
GGCCAGGGATGGCCAAGGGCGTGGGGCAAACCGTCAATTTTTCAGATGCATCAGGAAGGTGGCGATGGAGTTGCCAGCCGGCAACACCGCCATGGAAAACAACGTAGTCACGATGATCAGCAACAAGGCCACGCTCAGGTGATCATCCTTGCGACGCAGACGCATGCCGTTGAGAATCAACCCCCCGATGGCGATCAGCGCGGTCATCCACAAGAAGAACCAACTCAAGGTCAACAGGTCGCGGTTCCAGTACCTGGCAACCCCCATATTCATGATCCGGTGGAAGAAGGACTCATCCGCCGGCTTGGCGTTCTGGGCGAAATACATGCCCATGGACCAGAAGAGGAAACCCACCCACTTGCACCAGAGCAAAGGATTGCCTGCCGGATTGTAGGCCGTCTTGCGCCGCTCCTTGCGGCGGACCACCACTTCGTCCTGCGCAGCCATGGTCAAAGCTCCTCAAAGCCAGTCAAGAGTTTCACTCACCAGAAGCGGAGGAGTCCCCCTCACCCCGCGACTCGGAAGTCCGCATGACGCCGATCTCGACGATGAACTCGTGGGGATCGTGACGCGCACCCGGCACCTCACCCACCTTGCGCGCCGGAGAGACCACCCGCACGCGACGCGGATCGATTCCCCCTTCACCGATCAGAAACTCGGCGATCGCCTGCGCCTCGACCACACCAGCGGCCCAAGGATTGAGCAATCCGGCCAGATGCGGTGGCGGCGACGGATCCGGCAAGCCAGTGACCTGGATCTCGTTGCGCAGACTTTGCAGCATGGTGGCGATCTGACTCAATTTTAACTTACTCTCAGGGTGAATCTCCAGTGTTTTCGGCTTGAACAGCGCATTCTTGGAAAGTTTCAGGAAAATCCCGGATTCGGTCTCCTTCAACTCCGCCTCACCGTTATCCACGAGGTTGTTCACCATCAGGTCCAGCTTCTCGATCAACTGGACCAGTTTAATTTCCTGTTGGAAATCGACACTTACGAGGGAGTCGCCACCCACGGGATTGACCTGTTCCGAATGGTTCAGGCCAAAGGCGTTTTTCATGGTTCCCTGCAACTTCTTGAACTTCGTGGCGTTCACCGTGGACATCGAGAACAGAATCACGAAAAGACAGAGCAGCAGTGTGGCCATGTCCGCCCAGGAGATGAACCAAAGCGGGGTTCCCTTTTTACAGGTTGGACATTTTTTTGCCATTCTCGGGCATCCTTAATCTGGTGCTTGGGTCCACGCCTCAGGGGGATCAGACGGTCAACTCGCGATGCTTGCGCGACAAGGCCGAGATCAGGGACTTTTCCAGAATACGCGGGTTCACGCCCCGCTGGATCCCCTGCACGCCATCCATGACCAACTCGTAGATGAGCGATTCATGGGTGCTGTAATGATGGAGTTTGATGCCAAAGGGGATCACGACGATGTTGGCGACGATGGCGCCGTACATGGTCGCCAAAAGCGCGGTCGCCATCGAAGGGCCGATCGCGTCCGGGTTGGAGAGGTTGGAGAGCAACTCCACCATACCGATCAGCGTACCCACCATACCCATGGCCGGTCCGGCCTCACCCATACTTTCGAACATCACCACACCCACATGGTGGCGTATCTGCATGTACTCCATCTCCTTGGTGAGGATCTCGCGCAGGTAGGCTGGATCCACGCCATCGACACAGAAGGTGATGGCGGTTTTCAACACCGGGTGATGAATCTGCACCTTCTCCAAGGCCAGAATACCCTCCTTGCGGGCGATGTTGGAGCAGTTGATGATCTGCTCGATGATCTCCTTCGGGTGCTCCTTGGGAATCTTGAACAGCTTGGATACGATCCCCATGACATTCATGATGTCTTCGATATTGAATTTGACAAAGGTGCTGGCGATCAGACCACCGACCACGACGATAAACGCGTGCATGCTCCAGAACAGGCCCAGGTTGTGCCCCATCAGACCGAAGACGATCAGAATGGCGAGAACCAGGCCGATGACGGTAGAGATATCCAGTTTCATTGTACGCACCCCAGAGCCGGTCAAAATGCCAAAATCATGACGAACCAAAACCGATATCCGTCGCGAAACGGATCCAGCTACCTGGAAAATCGACGCATGTCCCCTATATCGACACGCAATTGATGGCCAAGCAGAAGTCAGTATTGCAACAAACAGACCAAACAGAAGAGATTCTCAGGGAAGCACACAGGCAGAGAGGAGATGCGGGGAGGATGGAAGCTTGGCGCGGCACGGCGGGATCGCGGCACTCAACCAAGCTGAATGGACAGCCTTTTGTTTCGTCATGATCCGCGAAAACAGAGAATCCGCCTTGGTATTCCGTCATTCCCGCGAATGCGGGAATGACGCCCTATACGACGACGGAAATGACACCCAAACACGACGACGAATCTATCCCATCGTGTCGGATAATCCATTATGCGAGCTTCTGCTCGATCTTGGCCCAGGCATCCCGCAATCCAACCGCCCGGTTGAAAACCGGACAGGCGGGCGTGGCGTCTGGATCGCGATGGAAGTAACCCAACCGTTCGAACTGGTAGGGAAGCGATTGCCCGGCATCGGCCAGAGCCGGCTCGAAGCGACAGCCGTTCAACACCTCGATCGACTCCGGATTGACATGCTCCACGATCTCCCCCTTGAGCGCATCGGGTTCGGGGACCAGAAAGAGCGGATTGTAAAGCCTGACCTCCCCGGACACGGAACGGCTGGCCGAGACCCAGTGGATCACCCCGGCCACCTTGCGACCCACCGGATTGGCGTTGAGGGTGGCCGGATCGTGCTCGCAGCGCAACTCCAGAATGCGACCGGATGTCGGATCCTGAACCATCTCACGACAGCGGATCACATAAGCGTTGCGCAACCGCACCTCCCCGCCGGTCACCAGACGCTTGAACTGCTTGGGCGCGCTTTCACGAAAATCCTCCTCCTCGATGAAGATCTCACGGGTGAAATGAATCGTGCGTCGTCCCATGGCCTCGTTCTGAGGATGATTCGGGGCGCTGATTGCCTCCTCGTACCCTTCGGGGAGCGAGTCGATCACCACCTTCAAGGGACGCAACACCGCCATGGTACGCGGCGCACGAGTCTCCAGATCGCTTCTCAGGCAGGTTTCCAACAGGGTATGCTCCACCCGATTGGGCGACTTGGAAATGCCGATCAGCCGACAGAACTCCCGGATCGACTCCGGGGTGTAGCCACGCCGCCGCAAACCGGAGATGGTCGGCATGCGCGGATCGTCCCAGCCGGAGACCACCTTGGATTGCACCAGGGCATTGAGCTTGCGCTTGCTCATCACCGTATATTCGAGCGACAGACGCGAAAACTCGATCTGACGGGGACGGCACGGGATATCCAACTGGTCAAGGATCCAGTCATACAGCGGACGGTGATCCTCGAACTCCAGGGTGCAGAGCGAATGGGTGACGCACTCCAGGGCATCGGAGATGCCATGGGCATAGTCGTAGGTGGGATAGATCAGCCAGGCATCGCCAGTGCGGTGATGGGCGACACGGCGGATACGGTACAAGGCTGGATCGCGCATGTTGATGTTGGGGGAGGCCATGTCGATCTTGGCGCGCAACACCCGCGCTCCGTCCGGAAATTCACCGGCGCGCATGCGGCGGAACAGATCGAGATTCTCTTCCACCGACCGCTCACGATAGGGGCTGTTGCGTCCCGGTTCGGTCAGGGTGCCACGATGATCACGCATCTCGTCGGCGGTCAGATCGCACACATAGGCCTTGCCCTTCTGGATCAACTCCTCGGCAAAACGATACAGCTCGCCAAAATAGTCCGATGCATAATATTTGCGATCCTCCCAGTCAAACCCCAACCAGCGCACATCCTCCTGGATCGAATCGACATACTCCACATCCTCCTTGGCCGGATTGGTGTCGTCGAAACGCAGATTGCACCGTCCGCCGGGATTTTCTGCCGCCACGCCGAAATTCAGACAGATCGACTTGGCATGACCGATGTGCAGGTAACCGTTCGGCTCAGGCGGAAAACGGGTCTGCAAACGACCGTCGTTGATGCCGTGGGCCAGATCGTGGGCAATGATGTCGCGGATGAAATCCGCCGAAGGGACGATGTCGTTCATGAGCGATTCTGATGGTGTTCCAGATGGATGATGGAAAAGGACCGTAGGGGGCATGTTGACAATTTGCGTCAGAGGCCTTGATACGGCGTTGCGACACCCCTTCGCTGCTCCCATACGACCTGTGTATGCCAAGCAGCTCTCGTCGCGCCTTGTCTGAAGAGTCGCTGCCTTCGTATGTCAACACGCCCTGGGGGAAATTAATGAATCCTACTCCGATTCACGCGCGCCGACAACCGGCGGCAGCTGACGCGACTCTCTTTCAGAGAGCTGATCCATGCGTTGACGAATCTCGTTCAGGGTCGCATCCAGCGAGTGCAGCAACTCGTTTTGGTTGGCATAGATGCGCGCGCTCTCCTCTTCCTGCTCCTCGACACGCCGAAAAAGCTCCTCCTGGCGGGCAATAACCCTTTCGATCAACGAACTCGGCCAGGCGGCAGCGAAACGGTCGAGCTGCTCACGGGTGGCGCGCTCCAGCTCATCCATGCGACGCAGCAATTTGGCCTGACGCTGATACAGATGATCGATCCGTGCATGCACTTCGCCGGCGAGCAGTTCAAAATCCGTGGGATCGATTCCTTTTTCCCTGACCACGCTTCGCCTCCAACCCGAATTTTCCGTCCGACACCCCTGCCGGATCATCCCATGCACCTTAACATATCACATTCAGTGCGGAAAGTTCTTGTTCAACCGATAAACGTAGGCCAGAACCTCGGCAACGGCCTTGTAAAGATCGGGTGGGATCACATCGCCGACCGGAACCTTGCCCAGCAGATTGACCAGATCCGGATCCTCCATCAGGGTAACGCCCGCCTCGCGGGCTTTTTTCAGGATCGTCTCAGCCAGCAATCCGCGACCTGAAGCGGTCACGCGCGGCGCGGCATCGCGGGCACGCTGGTAGCGCAGGGCCACGGCCCGGCGCTGATGTACTGGCAACTCCGACTCCTTGTCCTCCTCCTTGACCTTGGCCGCGCACATGCCATCACCCCGGTCACAACCACTTGAGCCGCTTGAAGATCCATATCTCGATCAAACCAATCCCAACCAGCAGCACACCCTCCACGAAAAAACCCTGCTGGGTTGCAAACCAGGCGCTGTCGGCATTGAGAAACAGGCCGCTGACGTTGCTGCCGAACCAACCCACCACAAAAGAGAGCGGCATGAAAAAAGCGGACATCATTGTGAGCTTGAACAACAGATCGTTCAACCCCTCGCTGATGGCATTGGCCACCGAATCCTGAATGATTCCGGCGGTATCGCGGATTTCGTCGAGATCCTCCAACTGCCGGGTGGACTCATTGACCACTTCGGCCAGTCGGGATCTCAACGCATCATTGACCCATGGAAGTTCATCGGCCAGAAGACGGGCGATGGCCTCCCGTTGAGGCGCCAGATAACGACGCATGGCCACAGCCGCGACCCGCAGATCGCCGAGGCGCTGGCGAATTCTGGGACCATCGCGACGGGTCTCGAAGCGGTCGTGTTCGGTCAGGGTATACTCTTCCAACGCCTCAAGCTGATCATCCATGCGCTCAAGGGTAGAGCCAATGCGCGTGGTGAGATGCTCCAAAAAGAGCACCAGCAACTCTCCAGGCGATCGCGGACCCGATCCATAATCAAACATGCCGCGAATCTCGTCGATGAAGGAGATCGGACGCCCGCGCAGACTGACGATGCCGATATCATCGACCCACATGCGCAGGGCCACCATGTCATGGTAATCATGCCCGCGATTCTCGTTGACGCTGCGCAGCATCAACACCGCGCCATCCTGAAAACGGGTGTATCGCGGTCGGGTCTCGTGAGCGAGCAGCGCCTTGACCGCACATTCATCGATGGCCGAACGACCTTTGATCCAGGCGAGGGCATCGTCGGAGCGGTGGTGCAGGTGGAGCCAGAAATGGCCAAGGGAGAAGATATTGGTCACGCCCACCTCGCCCCAGGACAATCCCCGCCCTGCCCCGTCGGCGTCAAAGCGCCAGGCGTGAATCAACGGATCGGTGGACATCGGCACAACTCCTTGTCACTTTCTTGGAAGTGAGAACCCCCTCACCTCTTTCTTTTCGTGGCGCTTCCTTCGGGATATTCTGAAAAATTTAAGCAAAAATCGGACCATTATCGAATTGAAATACATTTATCGTTTTGAGCGATATTGTGAAAAATTTTTCACAAAAATATCTTTTATTATCAGTCGGTCGCTCATAAAATACATCTTAATTAATTCATTCGCCTGTCCATCCACATCTCTACCCTTGACCCAAAAAAATTCCGTACCAAGAAAAATTGACGTATTCCTTCCTTGACAAGTG
>JADFZD010000079.1 GCA_015232705.1 Magnetococcales bacterium
CGCACGCGCAGATCATAGCCGGCCAACTCCAACCGATCGAGCGGGCCGATCGGGAGCAGGCTCAGCGCGTGCAACGCGAACAGCAGAGTTGCGATCAGCGCGGTCAATGTCCGGATCCAGGAGAGTCGGGACAAGGAAACGGCCCCCCAGAAGCTCATGCCCGGAACGCCGTCATGCGACGCAACCAGGGAATGGAAGGGGAATCGCGAAGCGGATCCGATTCCATGAAAGACTGGATTGGGCAAAAACGCCGTGAAGCGGAGGATCGGTGAAGGGGGCGAATCGATCCGGAACGGTGAGCCGGTCTTTATTCATGGTGCGCTCCAGACAGGCGTCGGATTCGAGGCTCTTCAAACGTGGATTCGTCTAACGCCTCTTCGTGGATGATTTCGAGTATATACCAGCCGTGACACTTTGCACATGGTTTCGATGGAGCATGACGTCATTGCCTGGAGAGGCATCATGCTTTTGAAATGAACTATCTTTCATGTTTTTGCGAAGATATGAATTGTCGGTATATTAAACAGAATATTGGTGTATTAATAATCATGGATTTACAGTAATAGTGTAAAAATTAACTTGATTGTGTCTTGAATTCCTGATAATGATGCCTCGGATTGCGCGTTTTTCATATTTTTTAGGTCGTTTGTCGCGAGAGAGGGGATTTTGTCATGCAGATACGGATGCGGACCAAATTCATCATCATCCTGCTGTTGCCCATCCTGGGCCTGGTCACGATCGGCGGGAACGCCATTTGGGAAAAACATCGATTCGCCGGTCGTATGGAGAGCATGGAATCTCTGGGCGCGTTGGCCGTGCGTATCGGTTCCCTGGTGCATGAGTTACAGAAGGAGCGGGGCATGTCCTCGGGATTTCTGGGAAGCAAAGGGGAAAAATTCAAGGTCGAGCTTCCCAAACTGCGCCAGGAATCCACCGACCCCCGAGCCACGGCTCTGAGAGAGTTCCTGCAAAGCCGTGCTGGAGAAGTGCCAAGCGATGGGATTCATAAAAAGATCGACGAGGCCATGAAACGTCTGAATGGGATCGGCGAGGTGCGTGGCAAGGTGGATGGATTGGCGATTCCGGCCATTGAGGCGTTGGCCTACTATACCGGGACCATCCAGGCGTTGTTGGAGGTTGTGGGGGTGGTGAATACGCTGGCGGCGGATGTGGAAATGGCCAATCGTGCCACGGCGTATGTCAATCTGTTGCTGGCCAAGGAGCGCATGGGACTGGAGCGGGCCACCCTGACCAACACCTTCGCGCGGGACGCTTTTGCACCTGGTATTTTGCAGAAATTCGGTCAATTGCTGGGTGGGCAGGAGAGTCATCTTCAGGTGTTTCTGGCCAATGCCACGCCCGAGGATGTCGCGACCTATCAGGAGCAGATCCAGGGCAAGGTGGTGGAAGAGGTGGATCGGATGCGTCACATCGCCTTTGAGAAGGCCGGAAGTGGCGGATTTGGAATCGAGCCGGCCTACTGGTTTGGAAAGATCACCCAGAAGATCGATCTGGTCAAACATGTGGAAGATGTGGTGGCCGAACGGTTGATGAATCGCGCTCATCTGCTGCGGAAAGAGGCCAATCATACCCTGTATGGCATGGTGGTGGTGCTGTTGGTGATTCTGATCATGGCCAACACCATGAGCGTGAAGTATACCCGGCAGATTTTGCGCCAACTGGGTTGCGACATGGCCGATCTGGAAGATGTGACGGTCATCAGCCAGAGGGTAGCCCAGGGGGATCTGACGGTACGCTTTACCGCCTGCAATACCGGCTTGGGCATCTATGGGGCGATGCGGGGCATGGTGGACAATCTGCGCGACACGGTTGGGGTGATTCGAAAGATTGCCGGCTCGGTGGTGGAGAGCAGCGCGGGGGTTCGTGACGAGTCCGAACAACTGGCCACTGGATCGCGTGCCCAGGCGGTGAGCATTTCAGCCACCCGGCACACCATGGAAGCGATGTCCGGCAACATCTCCCGCAATACCGAAAATGCCCGTATGACCGGAGAGATGGCCACCCATGCCGCCCGTGACGCCGAATCGGGTGGCAAGGCTGTGGCCCAGGCGGTAGGTGCCATGAAGGAGATCGCCAGCAAGATCGGCATCATCGAGGAGATCGCCCGGCAGACCAATCTGCTGGCCTTGAATGCGGCCATCGAAGCGGCGCGGGCAGGGGAGCACGGCAAGGGTTTTGCGGTAGTGGCTGCCGAGGTGCGCAAACTGGCCGAGCGTTCCCAGGGTGCCGCGGGAGAGATCAACCGTTTGTCCGTCGATTCGGTGCGTGTGGCCGAGGAGGCAGGCGGGATCATTGCACGTCTGGTGCCGCAGATTCAACGCACCGCCGGGTTGGTGCAGGAGATCACCACGGCCTCCGATGCCCAGAATCGTGGTGCCGTGGAGGTGTCGCAGGCCTTCGAAGAGTTGGATCGGATGGTCCGTCAGGTCTCAGAAGCGTCGGAGCGGATGAATGCCATGGCTGGCGAGATGAGTCAGCATGCCGGCGATCTGGTGGAAAAAATGCTCTTTTTCCGCCTGGATGCGCATGCCTGATCCGGTTTTATGGCGTGGACGCGCACGCCTGAGCCAGGGTTGATGGCGTGGACGCGCATCCGGTGACCCGTCAGGTCAAGCGGTGCCATTCTTGAATCATGAGCAGCGTGGTTGTGTACGAGGGATGGCGGTCGTCCGGCATCTTGGAAAATTCCGGAGAGGAATCGCGTGGGTCAAAACCAGCTCGCGGGGTGCCAAAGACGTTGCCACCCCTTGGGTTTGCGGCGCTCCCACAGGCTGGTGATGAGGAACTGGTAACGGTTGGCCGGGGTGGTGATATCGGTCAACTCGGACATGAACTGCTCCTGACGCCGATACCCTGCGGTCCAGCTCCGGATACGCGCCTCGTAGGCGAGCATGCCGCCCTCCAGGGTGACAAGGTTAAACGGGGCGTTGCGATTCTTGCGCCAGAAGAGATCAACTGCCTCCTGACTGCTGGCACCCGTGGCGCAGATCAACACCACCGGCACCCCTGACTCGAAACGCACGCCGAGCATGTCCTGTACCCAGCCAACCTCTTCATAGAACATGTCGGGATAAAAACGGGTGGGAATCGCCCCCGGAATGGCATGCTGGTAGTCGCCGCGCAGATCGATGACCCGGATCCGTTCGCCGCGCGCCACCCCCCGGAGATAGTTCTCAACACTCCAGGATCGTTTCATGCGCGACCGGTCTGGGACTTCTCTGGAGCCCGGGCGCACAAGAGAACCACAAGATCTGCCATGTGTGCTCGAAGATCTGCCATGCGTGCTCGCCGAACGAACTGACATGATGGGGAGATCCCCCCCTCACCCCCCAGCCGTGTACCTCCCTTGCGGGAGTGCCACGCCAACCATTTGGAATTCCGAGGGATCTTTGGAAACAGTGCCCGATCATCCATGGTGATGGCCTTGCGAAAGGAGGTTGGCTGCACCATTCCTGGTGACCTCATCCCTGGTGACCTCCCAGGAGGGCAATGCGGCTCCCTTTTTGGCGCTGGTGATGAGGTCACGCCCAACGCCCAAACGAGCCACATGCACCAATGGCATGTTCCTGGCCCACGGTTCACTGAAAGATCGGTCCACAGTCACGTCAGATCATCCCAGACAGATATCCATCACTCCAGGAAAGTCTGCAAGCAGTCCGTGACCTGGATGCCTATAACACCGGGTAGAATACCCAAGATGTTAAAGAATATCATAGCCATCCGACCACGCAACAGTCAGAAAGCCGTTCACAGAAAAAAGTGCCAGAAGATTCGCTTCAAGCGCGAAACTGTCAGAAATCCGGTCACAGGGAACAGGTGCCAGAATTTCGATTCAAGCACGCGACAGCCAGAAAGCCGGCGACTGGGAAACGAACCAGAATTCGATCCGCTCCAAAGCCAGAAAGCCGGTGACTGGGAAACGAACCAGAATTCGATCCGCTCCAAAGCCAGAAAGCCGGCGACTGGGAAACGAACCAGAATTCGATCCGCTCCAAAGCAAATGTCGCATAATGAATATTATGTCAAATTCGATCGGGGTCAAATGGTATTTAAGGTCACGTTAATCAAATTATCGAATCTTTGATCCCAGGTCATTCAGGGGCTGGGTAACGTCAATCGGGTTCTTGATCGTTCATGATTATAGGACGTAGGCACGAATTTACGTAACCTTAGATCGACCATGCCTGCCTCGGCAATGAAAATGCGCTCATGACCCCATCGCGAGTCTTGCCGGCCATTTGGAAGCAGCATAGAATATCCATCGCATCATGGTGTTCGTATTCAATTCTCAAGCCAGGACCGTTCATGCGACGCATTCTCGTCACCAGCGCTCTGCCGTATGCCAATGGACAGATCCATTTGGGGCACCTCGTCGAAACCATCCAAACCGATATCTGGGTCCGGTTTCAGAAACTTCAAGGCCATGAATGCCGCTATTTCTGCGCCGATGACACCCACGGCACCCCGGTGATGATCCGTGCCCGCCAGGAAGGCATCACCCCGGAAACCCTCGTGACCCGTATTCATGCCGAGCATCTGAGCGATTTCAAAGATTTCCATATCGAGTTCGACAACTACTATACCACCAACAGCCCGGAAAACCGTCTGCTCTCCGAAGAGGTCTACCTCAACAATCGTCAGGCCGGCAACATCCGCGTCAGCATGGTCCGTCAGGCCTTCTGCGAACGGGATGCCATGTTCCTGCCGGATCGCTTCATTCGCGGTCGTTGCCCGTCCTGCGGCGCCGAAGATCAATATGGCGATGCCTGTGAAGTCTGCTCCGGAAGCCACGCCCCCCTGGATCTCAAGGAACCACGCTGCGCCCTCTGCGGTCATGCCCCGGTGGAACGCGAATCCGAGCACTTCTTCTTCCGTCTCACGGCCTTCGAACCCTTTCTGAAATCCTGGATCCGCTCTGGCGCCCTGCAACCCGAGATGGCCAACAAACTCGATGAGTGGTTCGAAGCCGGCCTCCAGGATTGGGACATCTCCCGCGACGGACCCTATTTCGGGTTCGAAATCCCGGATGCGCCCGGTAAATATTTCTATGTCTGGCTGGATGCCCCGATTGGTTACATGGCCTCCACCTGGGATTGGTGCAAACGGAACGGTCGTGATTTCGACGCTATCTGGCGTCGTGACGACCAGATGGAAGTCTTTCATTTCATTGGCAAAGACATCCTCTACTTTCATACCCTCTTTTGGCCGGCCACCCTCCATGGCGCCGGATTCCGGGTACCCAATGCTGTCTATGTGCATGGCTTCTTGACCGTCAACGGCCAGAAGATGTCCAAATCGCGCGGCACCTTCATCACCGCACGTCAATACCTGGAACTGCTGGATCCGGAGTATCTTCGCTATTACTATGCCGCCAAGCTGACCGCCAGAGTCGATGACCTGGACCTGAACCTCGACGATTTCATCCTGCGGGTCAACAGCGATCTGGTCGGCAAGGTGGTCAACATCGCCTCCCGCTCGGCGGGTTTCATTCAAAAGCGGTTCGAAGGTCTCCTGGCCGACCGCTATCCCGAGGACGGGGGCTTGCGCGCACGTTTCGTTGCCGCCGGAGACGAAATCGCCTCGTTCTACGCCGGACGCGAGTATGCCAAGGCCATGCGCGCCATCATGCTTCTGGCCGACGAGGCCAACCGTTACGTCGAAACCATGGCCCCCTGGAATCTCGCCAAGGATCCGGAGAAAAGCGCTGTCCTGCACGACACCTGCACCGTGGCCCTCGAACTCTTCCGGATTCTGATGATCTATCTGCAACCGGTGTTGCCGAAACTGGCCGAACGCTGTGGCGATTTTCTGCGCGTGCCCCCTTTTACCTGGGAGGCACGCTTGACCCCGCTGAAGGCGCATCGCGTCGGAGAATTCTCCCATCTTCTGGCGCGCGTGGATCCCAAAAAGGTCGAACAACTGGTCCAGAACCTGGCTCCACCCCTGGAGAGCATTGCCCATGCCAACGCCAAAGCCAGCACCAAAGCGAAGAAATCCTGCGCAACGGCCACACCGGAGACCCCCAACCCATCCGAACAAGCGCCAACTCCGGTAGCATCCGCCCCATCACCGGTTCCGACTCCCTCCCCGGCCAGTGCAACCATCGATATCGAAACCTTTGGCAAAATCGATCTCCGGGTGGCCCGAATCCTCACGGCCTCCCATGTCGATGGGGCGGATAAACTGCTTCGTCTCACCCTGGATGTGGGTGAACTGGGCGAAAAAACCGTTTTCGCCGGCATTCGCCAAGCCTGTCCGCCCGATACTCTGCCTGGACGGCTGACCGTCCTGGTTGCCAATCTCCAACCCCGCAAGATGCGCTTCGGCACCTCCGAGGGGATGGTCCTGGCAGCCGGACCAGGCGGTAAGGAACTCTATTTGCT
>JADFZD010000007.1 GCA_015232705.1 Magnetococcales bacterium
GATCATGCCGTACACTCTCCCGGTTTCATTCCCAGTCCCACCGCTGATGGATCCGACTCATGCCCATGAACACCCATGCAACCACCCTGGCAGAACGGTTCCTGACCTTCGCCATCGAGGCTGAAGTGCTGCGCTTCGGCACCTTCCAGACCAAAGCCGGTCGCTCCAGCCCCTATTTTTTCAATGCCGGACTCTTCCACGACGGCGAACGACTCTCCCGCCTGGGAAGCTTTTACGCCGATACATTGGTCGCCTCAGAGGTGAAATTCGATATGCTGTTCGGACCAGCCTATAAGGGGATCCCCCTGGCCGCCGCAACAGCCATCGCCTTGAGCCGGGATCACAAACGCACACTTCCCTTCGCCTACAACCGCAAGGAACTCAAGGACCATGGCGAAGGGGGCAATCTGATCGGTGCCCCGCTCCAAGGCCGGGTGCTGGTGATCGATGACGTGATCAGCGCCGGTACCTCCATCCGCGAATCGGTCGAATGGATCCACAAGGCCGGCGCAACCCTGGCCGGCGTGGTGATCGCCCTGGATCGCCAGGAGCGCGGCACAGGGGCTGCCAGCGCTACCCAGGAAATTCAGGCCACATATAACGTACCCGTGATCGCCATCGCCCGACTGGAGGATCTGATCGGCTTGCTCGCGTCAGATCCGACGCGGACTGAAAATCTTCAGGCCATTCAGGGGTATCGGGCGCTCTGGGGCGTGAACTGAACGGCAGGTTGCGGTGGGGAAAGCCCCCTCACCCCCTTTCCGTACACCTCCCAGCGGAGGATGTCCTCGGGCGGCGGCTCCAATGATGACAAAGTCGAGTCTGCGCCAGGATCACTCAGGTCAGGGGGTGGGCGCCCGCCGGATATAAGGGGGGATCAACGACAACCGCGCAATGCAGCCACAGCTTTGCCACTGCCCTTGAGCGGTACGACATATTCAAACGTTTTGGTGCCATTGGAAAAGCTGACGCGCATCTCACCACGCTTTTGAATCATGGAGAGGATCTCCTGGGTATCTTCCAGGTATTGCCAGCGCCAAAAGCTGTCCTTGGCATCGGCATCCGGGACGAAGGGTATGCTGCGTGGTTTGCTGTTGTCGAAGGAGATCAAAACCTTGTCGCGCGCCAGACCGATTTTTTCGCGCTCGGTGAAGAGTTCGCCGTAGTAGTCCTCGGATGGAAAAAGAGCCAGAATGGCCTGATGATCCTTTTCGTTTTTGGCGAGCAGAATCTCCAGTTTACAGGTGCCTTCGACCTTGCGGACCGTATAGCGACCGCTCTTGTAAACCTCCTTGTAGGAGCTTTCCGCGCCCGGAACCGCCAAGAAAAACAAAGCCATCACCGTTGTCGCGAAAAATTGGGAAAACCGCATGCCATCGACCTCCTGTTGATTCTGCGTCGAGCCTGTCGGGATCGGAATGTCCAGTGTGTTGAAAGAGTGACAGGCAACGCGCGATTGGAAGTCCCCCAGACCGACCACAGGGCGAGGACTGGCGGGGACTCTCCTATCATGATAGAAAGATGCTTATTCCACAAGGTCCAGATCATCAAAAAACGAAAAAAGGAACCCGTATGACCACGAATCGATTTGCGCTCCTGGGCCATTGCCTGAATGAACGCATCCTGGTGCTGGATGGTGCCATGGGTACGATGATCCAGGCCCACGGCCTGACCGAAGCCGACTTTCGGGCGGAGCGATTTGCCTCCCATCCTGGAGAGTTAAAGGGCAACAATGATCTGTTGTGTCTGACGCGTCCGGATGTGATCCAGGGGATTCATCTGGCCTACCTGGAGGCCGGGGCGGATCTGATCGAAACCAATTCATTCAATGCCAATGCCATCTCGCTGGCCGATTACGGCATGCCGGAGCTGGCCTACGAGATCAACCTGGAGGCTGCGCGTCTGGCGCGTTCAGCGGCAGATCGCATCACCGCCCTGACCCCCGAGCGACCGCGATTCGTGGCCGGCATTCTGGGTCCGACCAATCGCACGGCTTCGATCTCGCCGGATGTCAATCAGCCGGGCTTTCGCAACATCTCCTTTGCCGCTCTGGTGGAAGCCTACACCACGGCAATCCGGGGTCTGGTCGATGGCGGGGCCGATGCCTTGATGGTGGAGACGGTGTTTGATGCCTTGAACTGCAAGGCCGCACTGTTTGCGATCCTCTCCTTCAACGAGGGTCGCACCGATCCCTTGCCGATCATGATCTCCGGCACCATCTCCGATCGCAGCGGACGCATCCTCTCTGGACAAACCATCGAAGCATTCGTCCATGCCACGGCCCACGCCAACCCCTTGACCATGGGGCTCAACTGCGCTCTGGGGGCCGAGCAGTTGCGTCCTCATCTGGCCAATCTGGCGCGCACCTCCGAGGCGTGGATCTCGGTTCATCCCAACGCCGGCCTGCCCAACGAACTGGGCGGCTACGACGAAACCCCGGAGGCCATGGCCGCCATCATCCGGGACTTTGCCCAAAAGGGACTGGTCAACATCGCCGGCGGCTGCTGTGGCACCTCGCCGGACTTCATTCGTGCCATCGCCGAGGCGGTTCGCGACCTCCCACCGCGCGTGCCACCCAAATCCAATGGTTTGTGCCGCCTGTCGGGACTCGAACCTCTGGAGATCGGTGCCAGGGAGTCGCTCTTCGTGAATGTCGGTGAGCGCACCAATGTCTCCGGCTCGCGCAAGTTCGCACGGCTGATCCGCGAGGGCAACGACGACGAGGCCATCGTGGTGGCCCGTCAACAGGTCGAGGATGGGGCGCAGATCATCGATGTGAACATGGATGACGCCATGCTCGATGCCCCGTCGGCCATGACGCGCTTTCTCAACCGCCTGGCCGCCGAACCGGAGATCAGCCGCGTGCCGGTGATGATCGACTCGTCACGCTGGGAGGCCATCGAGGCGGGCTTGCAGTGTCTCCAGGGCCGGGGGATCGTCAATTCGCTCAGTCTCAAAGAGGGCGAGGCGACCTTTCTGGAACACGCCCGTCTCACCAAGCGTTATGGCGCGGCAGCGGTGGTGATGGCCTTCGACGAAGAGGGCCAGGCCGATACCCTGGAACGGCGCATCACCATCTGTCGGCGCGCCTTCGATCTTTTGACCCAACAGGCCGGATTCCGCCCCGAAGAGATCATTTTCGACGCCAACATCTTTGCGGTCGGCACCGGCATTGCCGCCCATGATCGGTACGCCATCGATTTCATCGAGGCGGTACGTCGCATCAAGGCCGACATGCCCGGCGTGCTCACCAGCGGCGGGGTGAGCAATGTCTCCTTCTCGTTCCGTGGCAATGACGCCATTCGCGAGGCGATGCATGCGGTTTTTCTCTACCATGCGGTGGCTGCCGGACTTGACATGGGGATCGTCAATGCCGGTCAACTGACCATTTACGCCGAAATCGAACCCTCATTGCGCGACAAGATCGAGGATCTCATTCTCGCCCGGCGCGACGATGCCGCCGAACGTCTTCTGGAGGCGGCCCAGGCCCTAAAAGAGCAGCAACCCGGCGCACGCGACAAGAGTGAGGAGCAGAGCTGGCGCGGATTGCCGGTTCAGGAGCGCCTGATCCATGCCATGGTCAAAGGGATCGATGCCTTCATCGAAGCCGATGTCGAAGAGGCGCGTCTTCTGGTCCCGGAACCCCTGGCCGTGGTCGAAGGTCCGCTCATGGCCGGCATGAATCAGGTCGGCGAACGGTTCGGGGCCGGAGAGATGTTCCTGCCCCAGGTGGTCAAGAGCGCCCGGGTGATGAAAAAGGCGGTGGCGCAGCTCACCCCGTACATCGAAGCCTCCCGCTTGAGTGGTGCCGCCGGCCCTTCGGTCAAAGGGAAAATCCTCATTGCCACCGTCAAGGGGGATGTCCATGACATCGGCAAGAACATCGTCAAGGTGGTTCTGCAATGCAACCATTACGAAGTGATCGACGCCGGCGTGATGGTTCCTGCGGAGATGATCCTGGACCGCGCCCAAGCCGAAGGGGTGGATATCGTCGGTCTGTCCGGTCTGATCACCCCCTCTCTGGAGCAAATGGCGCTGGTCGCCGCCGAAATGGAGCGCCGTGGCATGACCATTCCGCTTCTGGTGGGTGGCGCCACCACCTCGCCGTTGCATACCGCGGTCAAGATTGCTCCCCATTATTCCAACGTGGTCGTTCAGGCCCGTGACGCCTCCCAGGCGGCTTCAACCGCGGCAAAACTGCTTCATCCAGACAAAAAGGAGCCATTCATTGCTGAAATCAAGGCTCATCAAGCCCATTTGCGCACACAATATCATTTAAAGAAAAGTCAGCGACCGCCCCTCCCTCTCGCCGAGGCGCGCGCCCGGCGTCTTGTTATTGACTGGTCAGTCCAGAAACCTGTTCCCACTCGTTTTCTTGGCATTCGGGTGATTGATGAGCAGCCATTGGAGGCGTTGGTACCGTTCATCGACTGGACACCCTTTTTCCAAACCTGGGATATGAACGGTCGTTTTCCTGACATTCTAAACCACCCTGAGCGTGGTACCGAGGCCCGTCGGCTTTTCGAGGAGGCGCAGCGCACATTGGAGCGTATTCTGGCGCAAGGTACGTTGCGTGCGAGGGGTGTATTCGGGATTTTCCGAGCCAACGCCGTGGGCCATGAGGAGGTGGCGATCCATCCACATGCCGGCTTTGCGGACGCGGTTTTGGCTCGTTTGCGTTGGCCGCGTCAGCAGGCGGAGCGACCGGATGGTCAACCGATGGTATCGTTGGCTGATTTCATTGCGCCGCAGTCGAGTGGGCAGGAGGATGCGTTGGGGATGTTTGCGGTGACTGCAGGCTTGGGATTGGATGAAATGGTCGCTGAGCTTGAGGCGCGCGGGGATGATTTTGAGGTGATCATGCTCAAGGCGTTGGCGGATCGGTTGGCCGAGGCATTTGCCGAGCAGTTGCATTGGCGGGTGAGGCGCGAGTTTTGGGGATATGCTTCAAACGAGCCCTTTGAGAGCGAGGCATTGATTCGCGAGCGGTATCAGGGGATTCGTCCTGCTCCGGGCTATGCGGCCTGTCCAGATCATGCTCAGAAGCGTTTGATTTTCGATTTGTTGGATGTCGAGGCAGTCACGGGCATGCGCTTGACAGAGAGTTTTGCCATGCATCCGGCGGCATCGGTTTCCGGCTTTTATCTGGCCCATCCTCAGGCGCGTTATATACGGGTAGACGGAATGGATCGGGAGCAGGTGGAAGAGTTGGCGCGGTTTGGGAATGAGGCGGTGGAGGCCTTGGAGATGCGGTTGGTGAATCATCTGGGGTATGTGACGAAGTGAGGATTGCGGGGGATCGGAGCCAGGGATGAAAAACTCATTCCTGGCTCCAACTGTGGCAGGGGTCCGGGGAGCGAAGATCCCCGGCGGGGGTTCGGAAGGCTTAAGCCTCCGAGGTAAGGAATCAAAGTCACCCACACAAAGTCACAACATCAGGGCTTCGCTCCGAACCCGACCAGGGGCCATCGGCCCCTGGACCTCATCACCTGGGAGATCCGGATTTCCTACCCTCACCCGCCATTACGGACAGTTCTTGGCCAAACGAAATCCCAAACTGTTGTTGCGCCCGTTCTGCCCGAAATAGAAACGGATCGCAGATCGGATGTGCTCCGGATCGTCATGCCAGCCGGCCCCTCGATGAACACGCAAAGACGGCCCCTTCTCCGGTCCCTTGGGATCGACCTCCGGGGATTGGGCATAGTACCCGTCATCCTTGTAACGATCCTCCACCCACTCCCAGACATTGCCCAGCATGTCATGAAAGCCCCAGGCATTGGGCTGCAACTGCCCGACCGGATGCGGCTTGCCGCCGGTCTTGCCCTCCGAGTCACCATACCAGGCATATTGCAACATCTCCCGTTCCCCATCCCCCCAAAAGCGAATCGTGTTCGTACCCGCCCGGGCAGCATACTCCCATTCCGCCTCGGTGGGCAGACGGTAGTCGCTGGTATTCTCCATTTCATTGATTTTTTTGATGAATTTCTGCGCCATGTTCCAGGAAACCTCCTGCACCGGCAGGGTTCGACCCTTGAACTCGCTGGGATTCTCCTTCATCACGGCAATCCATTGCTCCTGGGTGACCTCATACTTGCCCAGACAGAAGGGCTTGGTGAGGGTCACCTTGTGCCGGGGCTGCTCGGAATCCCCAGCCTCAGTATCGAAATGCTTGTCCGACCCCATCATGAAGGAACCAGGCGGCAGGCGAATCATCTCCATGCCGATGCTGTTGGTGATCACCTGGGGTGCTTCGGCAGTTGCCAGCCCCGGCAGACATGCCAGAGCGACCACGACCCATGTCATGGTTGATCTGTCCATTTTCTTCAGACTCCTTGAAAATGAAACTTCTATTCTCCCGTTCATATGTCGCCTCCTCACGGTTGAAAAATCAGAAAGGCGATGATCAAGTAATTGGTGGAGCCTACCAGATCAATGAAGGTCAGGGCCAGGGGACCCGATGCAATGGCCGGATCAGCGCCGATGCGCTTGAAGAAGAAAGGCAACGACATGGCGATGGCCGAAGCTGCCGGAATGTTGAGGGTCATGGCGATGCCAACCGTGAAGGAGAGCAGCGGGTTCTGGAAGAAAAGATAGGCTGCACCAGCCAGACAAAGGCCGTAGAATCCGCCCTGGATCACATTGGCGGCCATCTCCTTACCGAGAAGTTTGAAAAAATGGGAGTAGTTGAGCATGCCCAACGCCAGTCCGCGCACCGCTACCGATCCGGTCTGACTGCCGGCGTTGCCGGACATGCCGATCACCACCGGGAAGAAGAAGGCCAGTTGCACGATGGATGAGAGGGTCTCCTCGAAGCCATCGAGAATCACGGAGATGACCAGATAGCCGATGAAGGCGCTGATCAGCCAGGGCACCCGCACCTTGAAAATATGAAACGGTGATTGGGCCAGGAGATCATCCGAAACCACGCCAGCCCGCTTGAGCTGTTCGCGGGTGTTTTCGTCCTGGATGACGTTGACCAGATTGTCGATGGTGATCTGCCCCACGAGCGAACCACGATCATCCACCACCGGCAGAGCCAGCAGGCGATACTGGGAGATCTGACGCGCCACCTCATCCAGGGGAGTGTTGACGTGTACCCGCACCAAACGGGAGTTTTCCAGATCCTCCAGGGTGGCCTCGGGATCCGCCAGCATCAGGCGGCGCAGGGAGCAGACCCCGGCCAGACGCTTTTGGGCGTTCATGGTGTAGAGATAGAAGACCGAATCATAGGAGCCGAGCCCCTGAATGATGCGGATCGCCTCGCCAGCCCGAGTTTTTTCCGGAAGAATCAGTGCCTTGGGGGTCATCAAACTCCCGGCGGTATTCTGGGAGTAGCCCTTGCTGTCGTATTCGGTGAGTTGCAGATCCTCATTCAGGGCGTCGCGCAACCGTTTGGCAACCGCTTCATCCAGCTCCTTGAGATTGCGATCACACGCCTCTTCGGGCAGACATTCGAGCATGGCCACGATGTGTTCCAGCTCGCAATGGGTAAGAATATGGCTTTTCAGGGAGTCGCGCATCTCCTCGAAGACCAGCGCGGCATGCTGGGGCGGACTGACGAATTCGAAGAATTCGTTGGCCTTTTCGTCGGAAAAGTCATTCAAGACATTCGCCAGATCCACAGGCTTGAGCTTGAACATCATCTGCGAGAGGTGATACTTGGCCCCCTTGCGATGCAGACGTTCGATGGCTTCCGGGATCTGCGGGTCATAGGATGGCGCCGAGTTGCTTTCGCCATCGTCAAAATTCATCATGCTCATGGTCTTTGTATCCTCTTTATCGGGCGGTTCGGTGGAGTACGGGTCGTGACGTCACAGCCCATAGGTGAACGTGGCGATCAACAGGTAGTTGATCACGCCCAGGACATCGACCGTGGTCAAAACATACGGTCCGCCTCCAACCGCCGGGTCATGCCCCAACTTCTGGAGCAGGATGGGAAGACTGGCGGCAATGATACCGGCATAGAGGATATTGCTTAAAATGCTGATTCCGACCACAAAGGCGAGAATCGAACTTTTGAACACCACCATGGCGTAAGTGGAAAGACACAAGCCGTAAAACCCGCCGACCAGAAGGCCGACGCTGGTCTCCTTGAAGAGGAGTTTCAGATAGTTGTTGACCTTGATTTTCCCGGTCGCCAGTCCGCGAATGGCCACGGTGGTGGCCTGGTTGCTGACATTGCCGGCCATGCCGAAGATCATCGGCATGAAAAAGCTCAACTGGATGACCGTGGCCAGGGTGTGTTCGTAGTGACTCAGGATCCAGGCCGCAGCCAGCCCCCCCATGAAGGGGGCGATCAACCAGGGTATGCGCGATTTGGCGATATGGGCGAAGCTCTGCGACATGACATCCAGCTTGGCGTAGACATCGGCCATCTTGAGCATGGTCTGGGTGTCGGCAGCGCGGATATCGTGGATCAGGTCGTTGACCGTGATGACGCCACACATCACTTTCTGATCGTTGACCACCGGAATGGCCAAAAGGCGCGCCTTGGTCACCTTGCGGGCCACCTCCTTGACAGGTGTGGTCACATGGACGGTCAGAACATCGGGATCGACGATCTCGGAGATGGGGCGATCCGCCGGAGAGAGAAGCAACTGGCGCAGCGAACAAACGCCGCTCAGCTGGTTCTGGGCGTTGACGGCATAGGCGTAGAAGACCGGAGCCTGCTGGGAGAGTTCCCGAACGATCTGCACGGCGGCCCCGGCGAGGGTGGTATCGGGCAGCGAGAAGAAGCGCGCGGTCATGATTGCGCCAGCGCTGTTGGGCTGATGGCGCGAAAGATTGTTGACTTCGATCTGGGTGGCCTGTTGCATGGCCTCCATCAGCCGTCCGCCAACCCTGGCGCTCAGATTGTTGATCACGCGCACGCGCGTTTCACAGGTGAGCCGCTCCAGCAGTTGAACCGCCGCCTCTTCGGTGAGGTGCGAGAAGATGTAGTTCTGGAACTCCTCGTTGACATCCTTGATGGCTCGGCTGGCATTCATGGGGCAGTTGATCAACTCGAAGAGATCCATCGCCTCTTTGGGGTCGAGTGCGGAGTTGATCACCTGGGCAATATCTGTGGGCGCGAGCTTTTCGATCACCCGACTCAAGTGGGCGGTTGCCCCCTTTCGGTAGAGTCGGTGGATGGTTTCGGCGTATTTGGGTGGTTTGGCAGGGGTGGATGGGTGTGGGTCGTCAACAATGATCGCGCTCATTAGGCTCCTCTGGAGAAAAGGGGAACGACTCGGAACCGCGCTCGCGATCGATCAATTTGGGATGCGCGATTCCGAACAGAATCATGTGCCTGAAAAGGATGGCTTCAGGCTGCCGCAGAAAACATGTTCATGCCGAGGGCGCGCCGTCCGATCAAAAACGGCGATTTCATGATCATCTCGGAGACCTCTTCCTTGGTGGTGCGATGCGGTTGAGATACCGGGGTTTCGAACGCGGCGATCTTAATCTGGGCGGTCCGAGTTGCATGTTTCGGGGTCGCGTGGGTCCGGGTGGTGATCATGGGTTGGTGCTCCTCGTGGCCAGTGCAAGGTGCGATGATGGGTGTGTTACTTATGCTCTTTTAGAGAGTGATCCTTTTTGGGGGAACTTTATTGAATTTATCGGGTCATTATTTGGTTTTTCAGATGGTACGGAGAATCTCCATCAAAAATATAGTGGAATTTTTTTGAGCAATTGCCATCATGTCGCGAAGCGTACTTCAGGGATTGCCCCGGATAAAATCGAGTGACCTGAAACTGGAAACGGCGCGTCAAGCCGGAGATTGGACAGATATGAATGTTGATATTTCAACATATTGGAATAACATGACCCGGCCACTTTACATCCCAGCGATCCCCCATGGTCCGACAAGAGCAACAAGAAGGAATCCGGATGGTGAAAATTGAGATATTTGAATGCGGCACCCATGTAAAAAATAATTTTTATTGGTCCATGAGTGTGAAATTAATTTCTCGTTGCATCCCTGGATGCAAAGGGGGAGTATCGATTTACCTGGGAAGTCCCGAAGGGATTTCCACAATTGGGGTGTGAGGGGGTTCTCCCCCCTCCTGTTAAATCCGCCTGGAACTCCCGAAGGAGCTTCTACGGATAGGGGTAAGGGGAGGCGCGCCGATTGGCACATTCGCGCAGCGAGAAAACCAAGGACCAGGGCGTGTTGACATATGAAGGCAAGCGAGCCTTCAGACAAGGTGCGACGACCCGAGCAGCGCAGCACACAAAGGTCGTTATATGAGGAGCAGCGAAGGGACGTCGCAACACCGTATCAAGGCCGCTGACGCTACATGTCAACACACCCTGGCGCATGCGCCATTCCCGTTTTTGTGGATCGTGAATTTCGAGCGGCACACCCCCTGGGAGAGACCACTTGGGCAATTTGCTGGATCTGAAAGGCCGCTTTATCGGCATGGTGTTGATTCTCGTCTGCGTCATCGCCATCGAGGGGGTGGTCGGCATCTACGGCTTCAATGTGGTGCGCGACCGCATCGAACATCTGGATCGTTACCTGATTCCCCTGATGCGCGCTCTTTCGCGGATCGAAAGCCTGCATGTGCAACTGAATCATCAGTTCGAAAAGGCTCCGCGCGATGAACAATCCTCGGACCATATTCTGGTGAACCGGCGGATCATTCACGATCAGACCACGCGCATCAAGGAGGAGACCATCCAGGGGATCGAAACCGCCGAGGCCGCTTCCAAACAAGAGACTCTCCCCGACAATCTCCCCGAACTGCGCAAGATCACGCAACGGCTCGTGGAGCTGCGCGCCTTGCAGGTCAGCCTCGACGAGACGATCCAAAAAACCCCCCTGGCAGGTTCAGATGGGATGATACGCCTGCCGGTTGGCATCAACCGACAACTGGTGGACGAGTCCGAGCACCAGTACTCGCGCGCCGACGTGCTGCTGGAGCTGGTCGAGGATGCTTTGGGCAGCTCGGTGACCACACTGCTGCGTCTGAGCGATAAAACCATCTTTCAATTGATCACCGTCTGGATCCTGAGTGTCGTGGTGTGCGTGATTCTGGCCGGGGCGCTGGCGGTGAGCATCCTGCGCCCGCTGCGTTTGGCACAGAAGGCTGTACGCCACATCGCGGAGGGCGATCTGGACATTCACATCGATCCGGCCTCGCACGACGAGCTTGGCCAGTTGCTGGATGCCATGGGCAACATGGCCCAGGCGTTGCGCGAACGGCAGCGCGTCGAGAACCTTTTGCGCGAGTCGGAGAAAATGTCCTCCCTGGGCCGGCTGTCGATCGGTCTGGCCCATGAGGTCAACAATCCCCTGGCCAATGCCGTGGTCAACCTTGAAGTGCTGGAAAACGAGCTGGCCGAACATGCCCCGGCCCATGTCGAACGATGCGCCGTGGTACGTCGCAATGTCGAAAAGGCGATCAGCATCACCCGAGAATTGCTGAATTTCTCCCGTCCGGATCTCCCAGCCATGGGTCCGGTGCAGGTCCAAGACGCCATCGACGGTGTGGTTCTGCTGCTCGGACAACGGCTGCGCGCCATCCGGGTCCGTTTCGATCACGAGGAGGATTTGCCCGAGGTGATGGGCATGAGCGGCAAATTGCAGCAGGTGTTCATGAATCTGATCCAGAACGCCATCGATGTCATGCCGCATGGCGGAGAACTGGTGATCGCCACGCGCCAGGAGAAAGAGTGGGTGCGGATCGACATCCGCGACAGCGGTCCGGGGATCGAGCCGGCACTCTGTTCCAAGGTGATGGAACCCTTCTTTACCACCCACATCGAACGGGGTGGCGTGGGATTGGGTCTGACCGTATGTCAGAACATTCTCGACCAGCACGGCGGTTCGCTGGTGCTGGATACGACTCCGGCCCCGGAAGGGGGCTTGCGGGCGATTGTTCGTCTTCCCCTCCCCGGAGCGCGGAGTGGTTCATCCAGAGAGGTGGCACGGTGGAAGGAGCCGACCCCATGAATCCGATTTTGATCGTGGACGATGACCCGGATTTTTGTCAGGTGGTCATCGATGTGTTGAGCAAGGCGGGATTTTCCACACTGCGTGCCGGCAGCGGTCACGAAGCGCTCTCGGTGCTTAGAAAAACCAAATGCGACATCGTGCTGCTCGATCTGGTACTGCCGGGCATGGATGGCCTGGAGGTGCTGCGGCGCATTCATGAATTGGACGAACATGCCAAGGTGATCCTGATCACCGCCTTCGCCACCATTGAAAACGCCGTCAACAGCATCAAGATGGGGGCCACGGAGTTCTTGACAAAACCGTTTCGAATCAATGATTTCACCACCATGATCCACCGGACCATCGAGGAGATCCGTTTCGAGGGCAAGGCACGGGAGTTGAATCTGGATCCGCTGCTGGCCAGCCTCTCCCATCCGATCCGGCGCGGCATCGCCGATGCTTTGAACGAACAGGAGGAGCTGCGTCTCACCGACCTGATGCAGCTTCTGGTCATCACCGATCACACCAAGCTGACCTTCCACTTAAAAAACCTGATGGAACATGGCATCATCGACAAGAATCGCAATCGCGGCTATGTGCTGACCCAACGAGGTCGGACGCTGCTTTCCGGCCTGCGGCGCATCTCCATGAGTTTGGGGGTAAACGGTCACGTCCCGGTATGAACGCGCCGAAGCATGCATGGCGCTGGATGGTCTGGCATGGAACCGGAGTGTGGTCAGCGGACCTCACCGGGAAGCAGGCGCTTCCCGGTGAGGTCCCCTTTTTGGATGCTTTGCCGTCTCATTCGAGCGTGGCAAAATATTGGGCAAAGGCGTAATCCTCGCGATTGACATGATTGAGCAGCCACTCAAGCATCCAACGCCGCAGCTCCTTCAACTCTTTGTCGTTCCCTTCGGAGACCTTCTTCTGGAACTCGTTGAGCTGCTCGATCAACTGATTGTGAACGGTCCGATGGTGCGCGACATTGGGGAAATTGCGCGTGATCAGGGTCTCCTCCTCGTCGGCGAAGTGGGCCTTGGCATAGACGATCAGCTCATCGCACACCGTGGAAAGGGATTCCCACTCCTGCGCGCTCAGGGAGCGCTCTCCGGTCACGGCGGCAGCCAGAATTTCGTCGGCATCGACGACAATGTTGAACAGTTTTTCGTGGGCGAGATTGAAGCGGGGTTCGCCGACATCCACCATGGAGGAGAGGAGCTTTGAGTGAAATTCGCTTTTCATGGGTGCGTCAATCCTTCATGCTATAGGTGGCTCGACAACGATGCGCCCCCGCCAGAGGCCAGGGTTCGGCGTCAGACCCTCGCGCCATGTACATTCCGGAAAGAGCGTCATGGGTGCTCTCTTCCCTGAAAGAGGTGATCTCTCTATGCCATGTTTCGCAAGTGTTGTACAGTCTCTTCATCCCTGGTCTCCGGAGTTGGATACAAATTTCTTAATACTGGAAAAATATGCAAATTCCTTTGAGAATTCTCTTTATTGAGGACCATGCCGATCTTGCGGCCAATCTCGCCGACTACTTCGAAACCAAGGGGCATGTCGTGGACATGGCCATGGATGGTGTCACCGGGCTCCATCTGGCGCTGGTCAATGATTATGATATCATCGTACTCGACGTTATGCTGCCTGGGATGGATGGGCTCACCGTATGTCGCAAGCTGCGTCAGGAGGCGCGACAGCCCACCCCGGTGATCATGCTTACGGCGCGCACCACGCTTGATGACAAGGTATCCGGATTTTCGAGCGGTGCGGACGACTATCTGATCAAGCCTTTCGAGCTCAAGGAGCTGGAGATGCGCCTTCAGGCCCTGTGCAAACGTGCTTCGGGTCGGGTTGCGCACCGTCTGCTGTGCGTGGCCGATCTGGAGTTCAATCTCGACACATTGCGCGCCAAACGCAACGGACATCTTCTAGAGCTGCCTGCCATTCCTTTAAAAATTCTTGAGCTGCTCATGCTGCGGTCGCCCGGCGCGGTGGAGCGGCGCGACATCGAACACACGATCTGGGGCGACGATCCCCCGGACAGTGACGCTTTGCGCGTCCACATGCACATTCTGCGCACCGCCATTCAGGCGCATGGCTCCACACCGCTGCTGCACACCCTGCGTGGCATCGGCTATCGTCTGGCAGAGCCCGATGGCCCGACGTCTTGATTTGCGACTGCGGGTGGCTTTGGCCTTTGCCGCCTTTGGGGCAGTCGTCGCCTGTCTGATGGCGTTATCCTTGTATCTGGCGACCCACGATCTCGGGATACGTCTGATCGACGAAACCTTGAGCGCCGAACTCGACGATTTCTTTGCGCGTCGCGAGCGCAATCCCCACTCTTTGCCGCCCCGAACCGTCACCCTGCATGGCTACATCACCAGTACCAACGAATCCAACCGCGATCTGCCCGATTATCTGGCGCATCTGACCCCTGGACGTCATGACCTGGTGGTTGGCGCCTCGACCTATCGGGTGGCCGTGGCCTACCGCGACGAGTTGAATTATTACTTTCTCTACGACACCTCTTTGCAGCATCGCCGTGAGGAGCGTTTTCTGCTTTTGGTAGCGATCAGCATTTTGGCGATCGTATTGATTTCGGCGGTGGGGGGATTCTGGCTGGTAGGTGGGGTAATCGCTCCGGTCACGGAGCTTGCCCGGCGGGTCAAGGATCGTTCGCCGGATCTCTGGTCATTGCGTCTGGCTGACGCCTTTGCCCAGGATGAGGTTGGCGAGCTGGCGCATGCCTTTGATCTTCATCTGGCGCGTCTGCGAGCCTTCATGGAGCGGGAGCGGGCTTTCACGGCCGATTTGAGTCATGAGCTGCGCACCTCTTTGGCGGTCATTCTCGGGGCCACCGAGATTCTCATGTCGGACGAATCGCTTTCTGACAAGCAGCGTCTCCGGGTGGCGCGGGTAGAGCGTGCCGCGCGTGACATGGCCGAGATGGGATCTGCGTTATTGCTCATGGCGCGTGAGGAGCGTTCCATGGCTTTGGAAGAACAATCCCAGGTTGCCGAGGTCGTGACCGAGGCTGTGGAAAAGCATCGTTTTCTATTGAAAAACAAGCCGATTCAACTGAATGTGCGTGTGGATTCAGTCTTATTGCTTCCTGTGGATCGTGGTCTGTTATTCATCGCGATTGCCAATCTGATCCGCAATGCATTTGCCTACACCGATAACGGGGAGATTCACATTCTATTGGAGGGAGCCATTTTGACCATTCGGGATACGGGACGTGGGTTACGTTCTCGGCAGGCGGATGCCTTATTACCGCGTCATCTCACGCAGCATGAGGGTGCGGGTATTGGGCTGACGTTGGTCAAGCGTATTTGCGAACGGTTTGGTTGGAAATTCTCGTTGGATGGTCAGGAGGGGATTGGCACGACGGCGCGGATTTTGTTCACGGTGTGATTGTTTCATGGCCTAAAAGTCACTGGTGCCAGGGATCCATGGCCCCTGGGGGTGGGAATCAGGATCTCCCAGGTGATGGGATCCAGGGGCCCCTGGTGGGGTTCGGGGCGAAGCCATGAGGTTTTGTATTTTTGCTTTTTGCGCGCTTCACACATCAGCTTCTTTTCGCACTTTGTAACTATTCAGAACCCCCACTATTACGGGGGACCGGGGGCGGTTACCGCCCCCGGTAGGGGTTTGGGGACGAAGTCCCCAAGGTTTTGCCTTTAAGCGCGCTTTTCAAAAAAGAATTTTTCACGCGTAGCGTGAAAAATTCTTGCGCGCAGCCTTGGTTTCGGTAGACGTTTTGCGTTTTTTTTGCAAAACGTCTACCGAAAGCATCGCCAGAACGGGCGTCACTAGCGGTTGCGCGTCTGTGAACAAATTCGCTTCCTTCGTTGCCCTGTCGGGCAACGAAGGAAGCACAGATGTCGCGCGCGGCGCATTTTTCGCAAAAAACGCGAAAAATGCTTCTTGAAAAGAGCGCGCTAAAGTCAAAGGCAAAACCCTGGGACTCCGTCCCAGCCCCTGCCGGGGACCTTCGGTCCCCGGACCCCTGTAATAGTGGGGGTCCTGAATAGTTACCGCACTTTTTGCGAAAAAAAAGCGCAAGCGCGCGCTTATATGTGCCGTGGAGGTGTTGCCGCTTTTGGGCAACGCCTCCACGACGCATGGTTCGCGGCACTCTTGCCGCCTTCGGCGGCCTGTTTCTTCGGCCATGTTCGCAGGATCGATTTGCCAAAGGCGCAAAACGATCCCGTAATCCTTGGTTGACGCGAAGATTTTTTCACAAAAAGCGTGAAAAAATCTTTCTTTGAAGGACGCGCCTAAAAACAAAGTCAAAAAACAATGTCAAAACAAAAACCTCAGGGGCTTAAGCCTTCCGAACCTCCGCCGGAGACCTTCGGTCCCCGTACCCCTGCGACAGATGGGTACCTGAATAGTGACATTTTTTTAAAGAGCGCACAAAAAGCACTGTAAAGATCAAGATCAGAAGAATTTGAAACTTGAAACGTCAAAGGCGAAAAACCAAAAGCTCGGAGGCTCCACCACCGCACTTAAGACGGGGATCTTCCGTCCCCGGTCCCCAGAGACAGTAAAAGCGCGACTCTCAGCAACAATAAAAGCACGACGCCCACATTTTTTGCACCTTAACCACGCATTAACCATTCATTCACCCCCCGTTAACCGACCCAGGCATAGGCTCGCCCGTACACTCAATATCGACGGGAGAACCTTTTGCCATGGGAACACCTGCTTTAACCTCACCCTCTCTGCCTCGCTGGCTCCCACCCCTTAAATGGTGGCATCGGGTCACACCCGAAACCCTCAAGGCCGACTTGATCGCCGGTCTGACCGGTGCCATCGTCGTCCTGCCCCAGGGCGTGGCCTTCGCCGCCATCGCCGGCATGCCGCCCGTCTATGGTTTGTACGCGGGCATGGTGCCCGCCATCGTGGCCGCCCTGTTCGGCTCCTCCTGGCACCTGGTCTCCGGTCCCACCACAGCGGCATCGATCGTACTCTTCTCGCTCCTCTCACCCCTGGCCGAACCCGGTAGCGAACTCTATGTCCGATTGGCCCTCACCCTCACCCTCATGGTCGGCATCACACAACTCGCCCTCGGCTTTATGCGTCTCGGCGTGCTGGTCAACTTCATCTCCCACTCCGTGGTCATCGGCTTCACCTCTGGAGCCGCCCTGCTGATCGCTACCAATCAACTCCAAAACTTCTTCGGAATCCCTGTCCCGCAAGGAAGCAGCTTCATTCAAACCCTGAACCATTTCGCCAGAAACCTCGATACCCTCCAACCCTGGATCACCTCCGTCGGCATCGCAACCCTGCTCGCCGGCCTGCTGTGCCGACGCTTGCTACCAAAAATCCCCTACATGATCGTCGCCATGCTCTCCGGGGCCATCGTCGCATGGCTGATCGAAACCGTGATTCATACCCCCACCGGCATCACCCACGTCGGCGCCCTCTCCGCCGAACCACCCCCCCTCTCCCTGCCCGACCTCTCCATGTCCACCCTGCGCACCCTCGCGCCGGGCGTCATCGCCGTCACCCTGCTCGCCCTCACCGAAGCCATCTCCATCGCCCGCGCCATGGCCCTGCGCTCCGGACAAAACCTCGATGCCGATCAGGAGTTCATCGGCCAAGGGCTCTCCAACCTCATCGGCAGCTTCTTCTCCGCCTATGTGGCCACCGGCTCCTTCAATCGCAGTGGCCTCAACTACGAGGCCGGCGCCAAAACCCCACTGGCCGCAACCTTCTCCGGCGTGATCCTGATCGGTCTGGTCTCCCTGATCGCACCTCTCGCCCAGCATCTCCCGAATGCCGCCATGGCCGGCGTGCTTTTCCTGGTCGCCTGGGGATTGATCGATTGGCACCACATCCATAAGACCCTCCAGGCAAGTCGCGCCGAAGCGCTCATCCTGATCGCCACCTTCCTCGGTACCCTATTTCTGAATCTGGAAATGGCCATCCTGCTCGGCGTCCTGCTCTCCCTGGGCATCCACCTGGCACGCACCTCCCACCCGCGCGTCTCGTTCCGTATTCCTGATCCCCAACACCCCAGACGACGCTTCATGTCCGCATCCCAAGGAACCCAATGTCCGCGCATCCAGGTCGCCCGGGTGGATGGATCACTCTTCTTTGCCGCCATCGGCGCGATCCAAAAACAGCTGGATCTCCATTCACCAGTCCATAACCATCTGATACTGGTCGCATCGGGCATCAACTCCATGGATCTCTCAGGCGCCGAATTTCTGGCCCAGGAGGCCCAAAAACGACGCCAGGCCGGCGGCTCCCTGTCGATCGTTCGTCTCAAGGAGATTCCGCGCACCTCTCTGGAACGGGGCGGATTCATGCCGATCATCGGAACGGAAAATTTCTATAACGCCAAACTGGAAGCGATCCAGGCCATCTTCCATCGCATGGATCCTGCCGGCTGCACCGCATGCACACATCGCATCTTCCGGGAGTGCGGCACGATGGATGGGATTCAAAACCCCTCATCCACGCCCGTTCTCCCCCTGCATGCGCCCAAGGCAGCCTGATCCCTCCAACTTTTCTCCATAAGGCTCCCGATCATGTCCAAACAACCCGAACGAATCATCGCCATCGTCGAACCTCTGCCATCCGGTGAATCCATGGCGCGGCGCGTCCTGGCCCTGCTCCGGGATACCCCGGTCCGGGAGCTTTATTGGGTGACCCTGACCGGGGAGATCGGCATGGAATTCGATGTCTGCCAGTTTCCCTGGAGCACCCCTTGCGAATGGCTGCGCCAAACCAGCGCTGATCTCGAATCCCGCTGGCATCATCTGGCCCGTCAACTCGAAATGCCTCGCTGGCGCTTCCAACTGCTTCCAGGTGCACCCAATCCGGCCCTCGCCGAACTCTCCGCCTCCTGGAGCGCAGACCGGATCTTGGCCTCCCGCTCCGACTGGCAACTCATCTCCGGTCAGGACCGACCCGCCTGGCTCTTCCCACCCCACCCCCTGACAGGAACGCCGCATACTCTTTCCGACCCGCCCGGAATTTTCAGCCGCACACGCGCCATCCTGCGCATCCCCGGCTGGCGTAAAACCGGAAAGCTGAAGAACGCACCCGATTCCCAATGACCTCATGCCACGAATTTTACCAATTAAATCTGTCTTAACCTTATTTTAACGCTAACTTAACGTTCTGTTCGCCAGACTTGGCTCCCAAAACCCGGTTGCCCAAAATGGATACCCTGATGGCTCGCAATCCGGCGCAATGACCATCGCCAGCTCAAAATATCGGGAGCCTTTCATGTCTGCTGACGTCCAGAATTTCCACGATTTTCGCAAAACCATTTTATGGGGGATCCTCTCAATAGGCCTCTACGCCCTGCTGTGGATCTTCGAGAAGGAGATACTGACCCTCACCACCCATGGCCGATGGCTCTTCATCGTTCCGGTGGCGATCGCCTTTCTCTTTTCCTTCGTCCATGGCCATTTCACCGCCGAATTCTGGGACAGTCTCGGAATCCAGGCCAAGAAGTGATCTCCCGGCAATTTATTGTCTGCGCTAACAGGATGTCTTCTCATGGAATCTCTTAATTTCATTCAGATCGATCTGGTCAGTGGCCTCTATCTGTTCGTCGTCGGCTTCGTGGGCGGACTCGTAAGCGGCTTTATCGGCTCCGGCGGGGCCTTCGTGCTCACCCCGGCCATGATGAGCCTTGGCGTACCCGGCATCGTCGCTGTGGCCAGCAACATGTGTCACAAGTTTCCCAAGGCCCTGGTCGGCGCCCTAAAACGGGCACGCTATGGCCAAGTGGATGTCAAAATGGGGCTGATCATGGGACTCTCCGCCGAGGGCGGAGTGCTCACCGGTGTGCACTTCCAGGAGTTGATCAAACAGCGCTTTGGGGATATCGGCTCCAACCTTTACGTCTCGGTGGCCTTCGTGCTGGTGCTCGGGATCGTCGGCGGCTTCGTCATGCGCGATACCATCAAAACCTATCGCGCCGGTATCGCCGAAGAGGAGAAACCCGGACGCTTGGCCTTGTGGGTGCAAAGCGTTCGTATCCCAGGAACCATGGTCTACTTCAAGAGCATCGATGCCTCGGTCTCGATTCTTTTCACCATTCCCTTGGGATTTGCCACCGGTCTGCTCGCCGCCACCATCGCCGTGGGCGGATTCATTGGCGTGCCTGCTCAGATCTATGTTCTGGGTCTCAACAGCCTCATGGCCTCGGCCACGGAACTGGTCATCGCCTTTGTCATGGGATTGGGCGGCACCATCAAGTTCGCCTGGAGCGGGTACGTGGACATCCGTCTGGCGATGATCATTCTCGCCGGATCCCTCTTTGGCATCCAGCTGGGGGCCATCGGCACCACCTACGTCAAACCCTTCGTGATCAAGCTGGTGATGGGCGTCATCATGCTGACCGTCATGGTGAGCCGTGCCCTGGTGATTCCCGTCTATCTGTCGCAGCTGGAAATTCTGGCCCCCATGGATCCGGGCACCATGAGCCTGTTGAAAAGTGTCAGCTTTCTGGTGATGATCCTGGCCCTGGCTCTGGGCGCCGGCATCATTGTCACCGCCCTCATCCAGGGCAGACGCGCTGCGAGAGTGGAAGCAGCTCGCGATGCTCTGACCGTCACAGCGAAACCGATCGCCTGATCGTCGGTTTCCGGGAGATTGCCGATGTCCGTACCATCCCGTCTTCTGGTGGTGCTCGATCCGAACGCCACACAGGAACGACTCATCCAGACGGCCATACGGCTCGGCAGTCGGCATGAGCGGACACGCTATTTTTTTGTCTCTCTCTTTGATCCCCTGCACGCTTCAAACGGTGTGGAAGTGGATGCAAAGGACGGACATGATCCGCTCGCGATGTTCCGAGCGTTGCTGGATTCCCAGGGTTGCGACTGGTCCAACAGCCGCATCGCCGTGGCCACGCCGCATCCAGAGGTGGCCTCCCTGGCTTCGGCCTGGCATGCCACGCTGATCCTCACCGATCAAGACACAGCCAGGGAGCTGCGCCAAAGCTGGTTTCCCTGGCTGCGCCCGACCACCGCCCTCCCCTGCCCTTTGCTGGTAGTTCAATCCGTGGATCGCGCCCCGATTATCCCGTGGCGCGCGTGGCTCCAACGCCTGCGTCTCCCCTGGTTTTCACGGGATGTGGCACCGATCTCCGGACCGTTTTCCCGCTCTTGAACTTCCGCAGAAGCCTATTTTGAATTTGAATAGCCCATCTTCCAGACGATCGATCCGGAGATCTACCCGTCTGCACGTGCAGAAATTGAGCGGGAATATAAGGTTTTCGGATTGTCAAACAAACGCGTGCAGCCCGAGCTTGACGCCTCCCTCGAAATCAAAGCAATGTTCGCTGATCTGGAAATATCGGGAGTCATGATGCTCAGAAGGGCGACGCATGGCATAAGCCACACTGTCCACCGATTGAATAAGCCTTGGGCGTGATGACAAAGCATGGGCAACGCGCCTTCAGACAAGTCGCGACGACCCGAGCAGCGCTGTTACAAAGGTCGTATGTAAGCAACGAAGGGGCGTCGCAACGCCGTATCAAGGCCGCTGACGGAATAAGTCAACACGCTATTGGTTCATCTGGGGATTGGTAAGAAGCCGAAGTTCCCTTATTGGTCATGGGCTTTCTTTCGATTCCCTGGTGGATCAAGAGGTTGCATCAGGTGAGCATTCGCGATTGCCGAATCCAAACCGCACCCAGCTCGGGATACGTCGTTTTCCAACAGACGCGTGCATGATGTGGGAGTCGTTTCGAAAAAACGGAAACGACTCCCACGAAGGCGGCGCCAAAAACACTTATTTTGAATAGCGTTCTAAATTCAAAACTAAAAATCTTGGATATGAACCTCACAAATCCTCTCATCATTTTACCAGTATGAACGACACATTCCAAGCTGGGTGCGGTTTAAATTCAAAACCCTTCGCATGCGAGTGCGTCCCAAAAGGCGATGACTAAAAAAGCCTGGCAGCATGAAGCCACCAGGCTTTTTTTCCTTTCCCCAAACGGGAGACGACTGACCGCCCAAAGGACGGGCAGATCGTAACCTCCCGCTGGGAAAAGCTCCAAGGAGGATTTCAGTGCAGCTGGGACTGCTTTCCGAGCTGTGTCACCGCCTCCTGAACCATGCGACTGGCATCCTTGGCATTGATCGATTTGGCGATCAATTTCTCGGCAGCCAGCATCGACAGCTCCACTGCTGCGTCGCGCACCTCTTCCATGGCCTTCTGCTTGGCCTGTTCGATCTCCAGCAAAGCAGCGTTCTTCTTTTTGGCAAGCTCCTTGTTGAGCTCCTCCAGCGCCTGCTCGCGATAGCGATTGGCCTCCATGCGCGCCTCATCCAGGGTCTGCGCAGCCACCTGACGGGCGGCCACCAGTTGACCCTGATAGTTCATCAACAACCGCTCCCCCTCCTTGCGTGAGGCTTCGGCCTTCTGCAGGTCGTCGGCGATGCGACTGGCGCGGCTGTCCAGAATGGTGATGATCGGCGGCAACACGTACTTCTTGAGCAGGTACATCAGCAAGAAGAACGAGACCAAGGTCCAAAAGATCTGGGACTCGAACACACTGGGCTCGAATTGCGGCAAGCCCGACGACGCGGCGGCGCCCCCCGCCGAGGCATGCGCCGAGGCAATCATCAGCCTTTACCCATGATGATGAAGGCCAGCACCAGACCATAGAGGGCAATGGCTTCGACGAAGGCGGCACCGATCCAGACATACTTGGACAGCTGACCTTCAGCGCTCGGTTGGCGTGCGAAGGCCTCGATGGCCTTACCAAACATGTAACCCAGACCGATACCAGCGCCACCCAACCCCGTGGCGGCCAAACCCATTCCGATAAAAGAGGCGGGAAGGCTTTCCATGATTTTATCTCTCCTCATACCTACGCAAAAAAAACGGATCCAAGGGACAAAATAAACTCACATCGACGATTCATCAGTGCATGTGCAAAGAATCGTTGATGTAGACACACGTCAGGATGGTGAAAATATAGGCCTGGATAAAACCGATGAAGATCTCCATGCCGGTGAAGACCACCGTGAAGCCGAACGGCAACCAGGCGCCGAACCACTCCAGGGTTGCGGTGAAGAAGAAAAGCACGCCGAGCACCGTGTGACCGGCGGTCATGTTGGCGAACAGACGTACCGACAGGGAGACCGGACGGGCGAGAAAAGAGATGATTTCGATGGGCACCATCAGGGGAAGCAGAGCCGGCGGCAGTCCATGGGGGACGAAGAAGCTCAGGAAGTGCCAGCCGTGATGCATGGCGCCGAGAAAGATGCAAAAGCCGAAGATCCCCAAGGCCAACGTTCCGGTGACGATCAGCTGCGAGGTCACGGTGAACGAACCGGGAATCAGACCGGTCCAGTTGCAGAAGAGGACGAAGAAGAACAGGGTGAAGATGATCGGAAAGAATTTTTTCCCTTCGTGACCAATGATCTCGTTGATCATGGTTTCGACGAACAGATAGGCGGCCTCGGCCACGCTCTGGAGGCGTCCGGGAACCAGGGTGGGATTTTTCAGAGCCAGATGGAAGAGGCCGATGACCACGCCGACGACGATCCACATCCACAACACGGAGTTGGAGATGGAGATATCCAGTCCGAGCGGGTTGATATCGATGTAATTGACCACCTGAAAATGATGCAGGGGATCCATTTTCGGGGCGGTGTGTGCCACTTCTTGGACCGCCTCGGCATGGGCTGTAGCGATGAACGGGAAATCCATGGACGCTGGGCCTCCATCGTCTTATCTGGGTGGTTCCTCCGGGCGATCCGCGACGCGAATCGACTCCCCCTGACCTTTGCCCTCCCCTTGGGAAGGCGCATACGTGGCGATGCGATACATATTTCGAAAGCCGGCGGCCATCCCGAACATGAAGAAGATCACGGTCAGCCACGGCTTGGTATTGAACCAGTAATCGAGCAGATACCCGATTCCTCCACCCACGAACACCGCTGAGACCAGTTCGGTGCTCATGCGCATGCCCATTCCCATGCCTTGCGGAGTTCCGTGTTTGGTCGTGCTCATGGGAATCCCGGTGGTGTGCGGTGCATCATACTAGTAAAGACCCGTTTTCCGTGTCAAGGTCTGACTCGGTGGCAGGCACGTTTTCCATCCGGGATTCCTGAATTTTTTTGCGCAACGTATTCCGGTTGATGCCCAACATACGCGCTGCCTTGACCTGATTGCCACGCGTTTCGCGCATCACCCGTTGCAGCAGAACCCGCTCCACACGTCCCATGATGGCGTCGTGCAGATCTTCTGGTTCCCGACCCGGATGGGCGGCCAGATGCTGGGTGATCGCCTGTTCCACCGCCTCTTCCAGCGAGAGGATTTCGCCTCCGGGGCCGTTGGGAGCTGTGGGCGTGGCCGAGGCTGTCCCAGGCGAGATCGCGCCACGCTTTCCTGCCGAGGTCGGCAGTTGCAGGTATTCGGGATGGATCAGAACCCCAGGGGTGAGAGCCATCAGCCGGTAGATCAGATTCTCCAGTTCGCGCACGTTTCCCGGCCAGTCATAGGCCATGAGTTGTTCCAGACTTTGCGGGGTGAAGCGCTTGGGTGGGAGATTCATCTGCCGGGCGGCACGCGCCAGGAAGAATTCGGTCAGCACCGGGATATCCTCCAGGCGGGAGCGCAACGAGGGCACATGCAACGGCGTGACATTCAGCCGATGGTAGAGATCCTCCCGGAAGCGTCCTGCGGCGATGGCTGCCGGCAAATCCTGGTGGGTTGCGGCGATGATGCGCACATCGGCGCGCAGCGTCTCCGAGCCGCCGACACGGGTGAAGGCGCCGTTCTGCAGCACCCGCAGCAGACGGGTCTGCGCCTCCAACGGCATGTCGCCGATCTCGTCGAGCAGAAGCGCCCCTTCGCGCGCCCGTTCGAAATGGCCGATGTGTCGGGCGATCGCACCGGTGAAGGCTCCCTTCTCGTGACCGAACAGTTCGCTTTCGATGAGATTGGCGGGAATCGCCGCCATGTTCACGGCAATGAACGGTCCATTGCGACGCGGACTGTTGGCATGCACGGCACGGGCGATCAACTCCTTGCCGGTACCCGACTCACCGTGGATCAGCACGGTCATTTCGGAGTTGGCCAGCCGTCCGATGGTGCGAAACAGCTCCTGCATGGCGCGTGAGGCGCCGATCACCCCGCCGAAGCGGTCCATCTCGCGAGCCGGATCCCGTGGTGCGGCGCGTTGTGTCTGTTCCAGGGCACGCTGCACCAGTTCCACCACCTGATGGATATCGAACGGCTTGGCCAGATACTCGAATGCGCCACCCTCGAACGCCTGAACCGCATGACGCAGGGTACTCTGGGCGGTGATGACGATCACCGGCAGCCACGGACGACTGGCCTTGAGGGTTTTCATCACGTCCAGGCCCGATCCGCCGGGCATCATGATGTCGGTGATCACCAGATCACCAGCCCCGTTCGCCGCAAAATCGAGCAGCGCCCTTCCGGAATCAAAGGCCCGTACCGTAAAACCGGCGCGCGTCAGAGCCTGCTCCAGCACGAAGCGTACCGCGCGGTCGTCGTCGGCCACCAGAATGGTCCGTGTGCCGCTGCCGCTCATGGCGATCCCACCGGCAACAACACGCGAAAGATGGTATTTCCTGGCGTGCTCTCCATTTCCAACTGCCCACCGTGCGCCTGGATGATTTTCTGGCTGATCGACAAACCCAGCCCTGTACCACTCGCCTTGGTGGAGACGAACGGCAGAAAGATCCGTTGACGCATCTCCTCCGGAATGCCCGGACCGTTATCACGCACCTCGACTTCGATGTGCCGGCGGCGGCGTCCCTGTTCCATGCGGGTGCGCTGTGAAAAACGGGTCAGAACCCGCACCTTGCCTTCGGGTCCGGCGGCCTGCATGCCGTTTTTCACCAGGTTCAGGAAAAGCTGAATCAGTTGATCCCGATCGCCGCGCACCGGTGGCAACGACGGATCGAAATCGGCTATCGGCGCCGGACGCTCTCCCGAACTGATGCACACGCGCGCGACATGATCGAGGATCTCGTGGATATTCAGATCTTTTTCGCGCACCAGCTGCTTTTCGGCCAGCCCCAGCAGATCGTCCAGAAGACGGCTCACCCGATCCACCTCCGAACGGATCAGCTCCACGCAGGCGGCATCCGCGCCGCTCGCCCGGCCTTCCAGTAGCTGTGCAGCTCCCCGAATACCGGCCAGCGGATTCTTCACCTCGTGGGCCACGGTCATCGCCAGATCCCCAAGGGAGTCTAATGCGTCGTGAATCCGTTTGCCCTCCTCGATGCGCTCCGTGGCGCCCACCTCCTCCATTTGCAGCATCGCCCCCATCCAGGCGCCATCCGGGGTGTGCAGAGGAACTGCCGTCAAGGCCACGGCCACCGTGCGTTCCGGTGCCGGGTTCAAACGCGCATCGCGAATCCGGCACGGCATATTCAAGGCGCGTGCGCGGGTCAGGAGATCCATGGCCACCGGATGACCCGGCAGCAGCGCCTCCAGCCGCACGCCGATCAACCGTCCGCGTGGTTTACCCAGGAGTTTTTCCGCCGCGTCGTTGACCGCGCGTACCACCCCGCCCGCATCCACGCCGAGAACCCCCAGAGTCAGATGATCCCAGAGCGATGCGGGCACGAAAAATCCATCGCGGTCCAAATGACTGCTCATGCTGCCCGTTCCATCGTCTGATCGAGAAATTCCCGCAACATCGTCAATACTGCCTCCGGATGAGGTGCGTGATTGATCCGATCCCGAAATGCGGCCCCGCCCGGATAGCCGCGTGTAAACCAACCCAGATGCTTGCGCGCCAGCAAATGACCGCTACGCACGCCATGGTGCGCCATCATCGCATGAAAATGGTCGATGATCACCGCGCCACGTTCCGCCAGGGAAGGCAATTCGCCCGGCGTGCCACAAGCCAGATACCGGGCGATCTGGCGGAACAGCCATGGCCGTCCCAGCGCGCCTCGTCCGATCATCATGCCATCCACGCCACTCATTTTCCACCATTTTAATGCCAACTCGGGTGTCGTGACATCCCCATTCCCAACCACGGGGATCGAAACAGCCGCCTTGATCGCCCCGATGGCCCGCCAGTCTGCCTCTCCCGAGTACATCTGCGCGCGCGTCCGACCATGCACCGTGATCATGCGCATGCCTGATTCCTGGGCAATGCGCGCCATGCTTTCCCCATTACGGTGCGCATCATCCCAGCCCAGACGGATCTTGACCGTCACCGGCACTTTCACCGCTCCGGCCACCGTCTCCATGATCCGCCCGGCAAGCCGCTCATCGCGCAGCAAGGCCGCACCCGCGCCGGTTCCCACGATTTTCTTCACCGGACATCCCATGTTGATGTCGATGATCTCCGCGCCCAAATCCTCCTGCATGCGCGCCGCCTCCGCCATGGCAACAGGATCCGCGCCCGCGATCTGCACCGCCAGCGTGGCCTCTGGATCGGCTCCCTGCGACATTTTCAGACATTTGGCGATCCCGCGAATCATCGCCTGCGAGGCGATCATCTCCGAGACCGTCAGATCCGCACCATAGCGAATCGCCAGCGCGCGAAACGGCGCATCGGTCACACCCGCCATCGGCGCCAAAAGCAGCGGCGGCGTACCGTTGGCACGCGGCGCAAAAAGCCGTTCCACGTGATCCGAAAGGCTCATTCCGAAAACCTGCTCCCTCAATCTGGGGTCTGTTACAGGGTTGCCGCTTCCGGCGGCCTGCTTCTGTTCGTTTGCAGCCTCCGACAGTATGCCGCCTCTGGCAGCCTGCTTTCCGGGCCATGTTCGCGGGAACGGTTTGCCAAAAACGCAAACCGTTCCCGCATCCAAGGCGGTGCGCAAGCGATTTTCACAAAAAACGTGAAAATCGCTTTTTTTAAGAGCGCGCCAAAGAGCTAAAGACATAAAAACCAAAGAAAGAAGATCATGGACAGGAATCAAAATCGAAAAGGCAAAATCGAAACCGCAGAGGCTCCGCCTCCGCACCTCTGCCGGGGACCTTCGGTCCCCCGTCCCCTGCAACAATAAAAGCGAACCGCCTCTATCCCTCCTCCGCCAACCTATCCAAACAGCCCACCGCCTCCTCCAGATCCCCAAAATTCAACTCGAAAAATCGACAACACCGCGTCATCTGCGTCACCATCCGAAACCCTCTCTCGCCCATCATCTCATAATTGAATGAATGACCCGCCAAACGCATGAAACCATGATCCTCCATCATGGGATCCAGACTCAAACCCACACCCCGCCGAAACTTCGGCGTCACCACCCATACCGGTCGGGCCAACCGCTCCTCCTCGCGTACACTCGCTGCCGGCGGCTTCATATGCGCCACCCGCCCCTTGCGCGTCTTGGGAAAGACCGGACCCATGACCGCCTGCGGCGCAAACGCCCGCATCACCTCGATGGAATCATTCTTCAAGGCAATCGGTCGCGGCAAGGGCTGCATGCATCCATGCTCCGGTTCCACCAGACCGAACTCGTCGGATAACAACCGCCAACCCCGCGCCACCAACGCCGCACATAAGGTGCTCTTCCCCGATCCTGGCAGTGCCGGCATGATCAACGCCCGATCCTCACGCGCCACCACCCCGGCATGCAACATCAGATAGCGGTTGGCACGCATGGCAATGCCGAAATTGAAACCCCACTCAAACAACGGAAACGCATGATCCAGCGGAAATGGCAAAAGCTCGGTCGGTCCGTCCAGGTCAAAATAAACCCGCGGATGCCACCAGCGTCGCCAAA
>JADFZD010000080.1 GCA_015232705.1 Magnetococcales bacterium
ATCGAAGAGGATGGCAACGGCAATCCGGTGGTCATCGGCGAAAACACCCTCACCGGTGAACGCTATGCCATGCCCTTCGATCTGGTGGTATTGGCCACCGGCATGGAGCCCAACTCCGCCGTCGATGCCAAGGTTCCCTATGCCGATGTCCGCCAGGATGAGTACGGCTTCGTCACGGGTGGCGTTCTGTCCGCCGGTTGCGCGGCCATGCCCACCGACGTGGCCAGCTCCGTGCAGTCGGCCACGGCCATGGCCATGAAGGCGATCCACGCCGCGGTTAAGAGAGGATAAGAACATGGAACAACAAAAGAAAATCGGTTGTTACATCTGCACCGGCTGCGGCATCGGCGACGCTCTGGACCTCAAGGCCCTCAAGGCGATTGCCACCAAAGAGCAGAAAATTCCGGTGGTCAAGGATCATGCCCTGCTCTGCGGTTCCGAGGGCGTGGCGATGATCCAGCAGGATCTCGACGATGGGACGGTCAACGCCGTGATCGTCGCCGCCTGTTCCCATCGTGAAAAGGCCGCCGAATTCCGCTTCGACATCGACCTGATGGATCGCGTCGATCTGCGCGACAAGTGTCTGTGGATGCTGGATGTCAAGGATGGTGACGAGACTGCCGAAGAGGATCGGCAGATGATGGCCGAAGATTACCTGCGTCTCGGCTGTGTCAAAATCAAGAAAATGAACATCCCGGATCCCTTCCTGCACTCGGAAGGCTCCAAGGATGTGCTGGTGGTCGGTGGCGGTCTGGCCGGTCTGACCGCAGCCCGCGACATCGCCAAGGCGGGCTACAATGCGGTGATCGTGGAGAAGAGCGACGTGCTGGGCGGCAAGATGAACGCCATGCACAAGGTCACCCCGGACAATCAACCTCCCTATCGCGAACTGGGCGAGAATTTCATCGGCGCCCTGATCTCCGAGGTGGAGAACGACAATCGCATCAAGATTTTCAAGAATGCCCTTGTCAGCAAAACCTCTGGACAGCCCGGCCAGTTCGACCTGGTGATCAAGAACGGTTCCACCACCAAAGAGCTGCGCGTTGGCTCGATCGTGGTCGCCACCGGCTTTGATCCCTACGATCCAACCAAACTCCCGGCCAATCTCGGCTACGGCACCTCGCCGGACGTGATCACCAGCGCCGACTTCGAAAAGATGGCCAAAGAGGGCAAAATCGTCCGTCCTTCCGACGGTCAGCCGGCCAAACGTGTCGCCTTCGCCCTGTGCGCCGGTCAACGCGACAAGGAGCATCTGGATTACTGCTCCGGGGCCTGCTGCATCTATTCGATGAAACAGGCGATGTATGTGATCGATCAATATGGCGACGACGCCTCCACCTATCTCCTTTACCAGGAGATCCGCACCCCGGGTCAGATGGAGGATTTCTATCGCTCGGCCCAGGATAAGGGCGCGGTCTTCATCAAGGGTGATGTTGCCGGCGTTTCCGGCAATGCCAAGGGTGGGGTCTCGGTGAAGGTGCGGGATCACCTGATCCGCAACAACGAAAATCTGGATGTGGATCTGCTGGTGCTGGCCACCGGCATGGTCTCCACCGTCGATACCCTGGATCCGAACGCCCCCTCGCCGGTCGGCACGGGACGAGACGAGCTGCCTGGTTCGATCTTGAACCTCCAGTATCGTCAGGGACCGAGTCTGCCGCGCCTGGGCGCTGCCGGCTTCCCGGATTCCCACTTCATCTGCTTCCCCTACGAGACCCGTCGTACCGGCATCTATGTCGCCGGTCCGGCCCGTCGTCCCATGGGGATCGCCGCCACCATGACCGATGCCTCGGGCGCGGCCCTCAAGGCCATCCAGGCGGTCGAGGCGGTCGCCCACGGCGTGGCGGTCCATCCCCGCTCCGGTGATCTCTCCTATCCCTCCTACCGTCCGGAAGGGTGCACCCAGTGCAAACGCTGCACGGAAGAGTGCCCGTTTGGCGCCATCAACGAAGACGACAAGGGCAACCCGCTCTTCAATCCGGCCCGCTGCCGTCGGTGCAGTACCTGCATGGGTGCCTGCCCGCAGAAGATCATCTCCTTCGCCAACTACTCGGTGGACATGATCAGTAGCATGATCAAGGAGATCGAGATCCCGGAGGAGGATGAAGAAAAGCCGCGCATCCTGATTTTCGCCTGTACCAACGACGCCATCCCGGCCCTCGACATGGTGGGACGCAACCGCTCGTCGATCAGTCCTTATGTGCGCATCATTCCGTTGCGTTGCATGGGCTCCTTGAGCCTGGTCTGGATCGCGGACGCCATGTCCAAGGGGTTTGACGGCGTGATGCTCATGGGCTGTCGCCACGGCGATGACTACCAGTGCCACAACGTGCGCGGATCGGCTTTGGCTGAGATTCGTCTGAGCAAGGTCTCCGAGACCCTGCAACGCCTGAAGCTCGAATCGAGCCGCGTGAAGATGGTCGAAGTGAATATCATGGATGCCGAAACCCTGCCCGTCGTCATCAGCGATTTCGTCGAGCAGATCAGCAATCTGAACCCCAACCCCTACAAGGGTTTCTAACGGGCCTTCAACGAAAACCGGTCGTTGGCCTCGCCTTCCCGATCAAAAGGGAACGGGGCCCGCCGGATGGGAGATCATGGAAAAATGGCTTACGATCTGACATTCGCCAAGGACGTTTACAAGAAGTCCGAAATGGGCCAATGGATCAAGATGTGCATGCAGTGTGGCGTTTGCGCGGGTTCCTGTCCGCTGCGCGCCCACTGGCAGCACTCGCCGCGGCAGCTGTTCCAGATGGTGCGCGCCGGCATGCGCGACGAGGTGCTCAAAAGCTCCGACATGTGGATGTGCACCTCCTGCTACAACTGTATTGTGCGCTGCCCGCGCGAACTGCCCATCACCCACATCATTCACGGTCTGGCGCGCTACGCCGAAACCGAAAAGATGACCGACCCGCAACAACCAACCCGTCGTTTCGCAGTGGAGGTGTTCTGGAAGAACATCACCTCCACCGGTCGCGTCGGCGAGGCGATGCTCACCATGCGCCTCTACTTCCTGGATGGTCTGGGCGCCGGCATCCAGCGCGGTCTGGAGATGAAAGACTCCGCGATCGGCATGCTCAAGACCCGTCGTCTGAATCCGATCCCGTTTCGCGGCAAACTCAAGGGATTCGACGGCATGACGAAAATGTTGGCAAAAGCGGCTGAACTTGAGGCGAAACTGGAGAATCACGCATGAAGGAGTACACTTTTTTCCCAGGTTGCAGTTCCGAGCACAACGCCTCTGCCGCCAACATGGAAAACTCGGTGCAGTCCATGTGTCGCATGCTGGGGATCAAGCTCAACGAAATCGATGACTGGAACTGCTGCAGCGCCTCCATCGGCTATGCCGGTGGCGGTCAACTGCCGCGTATGGCCCTTTCGGCACGCAACTTCGCCCTGGCGCAAAAGCAGCGCGGCAACACCGATCTGGTGGCCACCTGCGCCGCCTGCTGGCTCGCCATGCGCGAGACCAACGAGCGCATCGAAGAGGAGGCCCATATCAAGCAGAACCTCAACACCGCCCTGGCCGAAGCCGGCCTCTCCTATGACGGACACATCAAGACCCGTCACATGGTCGAGGTGCTGATTGAGGACGTGGGTTGGGATACCCTGAAATCCAAGGTCACCAAGCCCTTGAAGGGACTCAAGGTTGCCGGCTACGTCGGCTGCCAGACCAACCGTCCCTTTGGCGTATGCGGTGACAGCTTCGAGAATCCTCAATATCTCGATCGGATGATCGAGGCCACCGGCGCCACGGCAGTCCCATTCCCGATGAAGGTGGCTTGTTGCGGTGGTGCGTTGATGTTCTCCGAGCCGGAGAAGTCCTGCGTCCTCACCAAGCAGATTCTGCAATCCGCCGTGGACAACGGCGCCGAGGTGATCGTCACCCCCTGCCCGGTTTGCCAGTTGAATCTGGAGGTCTATCAGGGGTTGATCAACAAGACCCTTGGGACCAACTTCAACATCCCGGTGGTCTACTATTCCCAACTTTTCGTCCTTGCCTGGGGCGGAAAATGGGAGGATGCTGCATTGCATCAACAGGTAATCCCGGCAGAGCCTCTGCGCCGCTTTGCCTGATTCTTTCGCTTTGTGCGTGTCAGCCCCGAGTGGTACACCCGCTCGGGGCTTTTTTTTTGAGTATATTTCTTTGATGATAAATTTATTCTTGCCTGACATGTATTTTATGATAATATCCATGTCGAGATTGTTGAATAGACCGGTTCGTCGTCGTATTGGTGCGTCTTCCCCGCGTATGCGGTAATCCAGGATTGCTGAAGGGTTTGTCTTTTCTGCTGTCTTCCTTGCGTAGGGAAACCTGGATTTTGGTGACTGTACGTGCCTTCCAGCCTGCGGGACTACGGTTACCCAGGAATCTGACCAGCCGGATGGCGCCTTCGGGACTCTTGATTGGAGGTTGTTTGGGTGGAAGTGCAAGTCTGGATTCTTCGACGTTGAAAGCGCGATTCCCGCTTTCGCGAGAATACCCCCTCCCTACGTCGAGCCCCCTCTCCATTCAACTCGGTTGAGCCACGACCTACCCGGCACCCACGCGACACGAAAAGACATTCGAACGCTTCATGGACCACGGTTTCCCATCTGACATCGAGACGTTTCTCGCATCCTCGCCCATCCCGGCGCTGGCACGGCGTCTCCTCGTGCATGCCGTCGCGTCGGAAAGCGACGCCGACCCCCAGGATGGGGCGAGCAATGCTTCACCCCCCTTGGCATGCCCTTCCTGGACAAACCTCGACGATACGCCACGCCCCCTGTTTCTGGATGGGGGAATGGCCCGATTTCGCAAGGCGGTACGCCTTCTTCCCACCGCAGATAGCAGGCAAGAGCCTGATCCTCTTTGGCGGGAACTCCAGCAAACCTATGTCGAAAAGCTGCGTCAACCGCTGTTCCTGTCGCGTCAGGCGACCCTGATCGGCGGCCATGCGCCCACCCCGCCGGGCATCGCCGCAGCCTATATTCCCCAGGCATATCGGATGGTATCCCACACCCCGGATCATCGTCACTACGACGATCCGGGATTCTGGGAGCAGGTTGAATTGCGGCAGGATCTCGGCCACTTTCTGATGGCCTGGCTGCTCTCCGATCAGGCGGCTCAAAAACCTCTGGTGATCCTGGGCGCCACCGGCTCCGGCAAGACTCTTCTGACCCGAATCCTGGCTGGGCACCTGAGTTTTTCGATCTTTCTGCCCGTTCGTTTGATGCTGGGGGGCGTCGATGCCCGGGCTACGATCCAGTTGCAGATCGAAGAGCAGTTGCGCCAGGATCTGGGGCGCAAGATCGAATGGAGCGCTTTGAGTCGTTCTGGGCGCGCGCATCGTCCGGTGGTTCTGCTGGACGGAATGAACGAACTGCTCGGCGCCCATGAACGGGTCTTCCGCGACTATCCGGAGAAGGCACTGCGATTCCAGGAGCTGGAAGCCTCTTTGGGAAGACCGGTGCGGCTGATCTTGACCAGTCGCAGCGAGGTGATAGACCGGGCCGATCTGCCGGATGGCGCTTGTGTGTTGCGCCTGGATCCGTTTGATACCGTTCGTCGCGTGCGGTGGATCCGTCTTTGGAATCGCGCCAATCGGGGTTATTTCCGAGCCAGCGGCGTGCAACCGTTGCATGTGCCGGACATCCCCTCCCTGCAACAACTGGCCAGCATCCCATTTTTTCTGTCGCTCCTGGCGGTACTGGATGCCGATGGCAACCCGTTGCATGAGTGCGAGGCCATGAGCAGCTTCGAACTCTATCAACGCATTGTTCGACGATTCGTGGCGCGCACTCTGCCTCCCGGCACTCCGGATGAGCAACTCCATCAGGAGCAAAAGCGTCTTGGCGCCGTGGCCATGGGGATGTTTCACCGACATACCCTGTCGATCCGCGCGGACGAAGTGGCAACCGATGCTCCCTTCTTTCCCCATGCGCCCGACATTGAGCCGCAACAGGGGATTTCCCCGGATCCCTCGCTCCCAAACCTGTTGGAGAAACTCTTTTTCGTGCATGTGGAGACAGGCGACAAGCGTGCCCGTTCCGTCAGGCTTGGCCGGGACAAAGAGCCGATCCAAAGTCGCTTTGCCTTCTGGCACGCCTCCTTTGGGGAGTTTCTGACCGCCGATTACCTGTTGCGTGTGACCCGCGACGAAGCCCAACGCATCTGTCGGGAGCGTCGTGGTCGCAACCGGGCGTTGCGCAAACTCGCGGAGGAGCGCTTTCGCGATCCGCTGACCACACCGACCGTATGGATGGCCCCATTGATCCATACCCCGCTCATGGATCGTCCCGGGGTTCTCTCCATGCTGCGTGAACGGGTCAAGGGGTGCTGGCTCATCGAAAAGGGCGAGCGCGGCCAAGGGATGGAT
>JADFZD010000081.1 GCA_015232705.1 Magnetococcales bacterium
TGGGAAGGCGTCGGAGGAGGATGGCGACCAGTTCCGGAAGATCAGGTTTCAGCAGGGGCTCCCCGCCGGTGAGATCGATCCAGGAGAGGTATGGGTAGCGGGAGACGAGGCGGTCGATCTCTTCCAGGGTGAGAGGATCGCTGGGTTCAGTCTTCCGCCAGATGTTGCAGTGGCGGCAGTGGGCGTTGCAGCGGTTGGTGACGGAGAAGGTGAGTTTATAGGGGCGTGGGTGGGTATGGGGAAGGTTGGCGGTCAGGATGGCGCGGGCCAGTTGGAGGTGGGGAAGGGGATTCATGGTGGTTGATGCCTGATGGGATGATTCAGGATCCAGAAGAATCCGTCAAGACGCCTGAATCGCAGATCATGGACGCTGAAAATCGGCGGATTATGGTGGAAGATGCGGCTGACTGCGACCAGATGAGGCCAGGAAGGAGAAATTGGAGCGGGTGAGGAGAATCGAACTCCCGCCTTAAGCTTGGGAAGCTTAGGCCCTACCATTAGACGACACCCGCATTCGCCAATCGCTGCAAGAGTGTGAATTCTAGGCGATCCACAGCGCCGGGTCAACACCCTTTTTCCCGTCAGCCACCCGCCAGCAGGCAAGATTGGGAGGAGAACCCGCGCATCACCTTTTTCGGGGATCTCCTTTCGGGAGTTCCAAGGGAATCCACCCTCCGAAGGCTCACGGAAGCTCATGGCAGGGTGTGACACAAAGGCGTGTTGACCGGTTGCGTCAGGGGCCTTGATAGGGCGTTGCGGCGCCCTTTCGCTGCTTGCATAGCACCTGCGCTGCTCGGGTGGTCGTGACTTGTCTGAAGGCTCGCTGCCTTCATCGCTCCATACGCCCAAAGGGTCGATGAAAAAAATTGCCAAAAGGGTCGGATTTCGAGTAAAAGTGTATGCCATGAACATGATCACGCCTCCCCAAAAACCTGCCCATTGGCTTGACCGGATCTCCTGGCCGGTGTTGCTGCTCCTGGCCGCCTGGTTGGCCGTGGCGCCTATCACCCCGGAGCCCCATCTGACCGAGAAATGGCGCATGCTGATGGCCGGTCAACTCTCCCGTCCCATCGACATCTTCGATCTCTTCCTGCACACCTCCCCGATCGTGGTGGTGATCTTCAAAGCCAGACGCCAGTTTGCTGGCTCCCGCTCGGGATGAACATCATCCTGATCGGTCCGCGCGGCGTGGGCAAATCCAGCGTCAGCCGGTTGCTGGCGCGGCTGACCCGCTTTCCGGTACTCTCCACCGATCTGCTCATCTCCTACGATCACGACGGCCTCCCTGTCCCTGCGCTGCTGCGCGCCATCGATGGCGATTGGCGTCGCTTTCGCGACTTTGAATACAACGTGGTCGCCAAGGTCGCACGTCTGGATAACATCATCGTCGATACCGGTGGCGGTGTGGTGGTCGATCTGGACGATGCGGGAAATGAGATCTATGGGGAACGCAAGATCAATCTTCTCAAACAAAATGGCTTCGTCGTCCATCTCACTGGCGATCCGGTGCGTCTGGCCGCACGCGTGGCCCGCGATCTCAACCGACCCGCCCTGAGCGCCCTTCACTCCGAAGAAGAGATCATGCGCCGTCGCGAACCCTTCTACCGCCGCGCGGCGGATCTGACCGTTGATGGCTCCCGCATGCGCCGCGAGGAGTTGGCGGAGTGGATCCACAAGCATCTGCCCGCTTCAGAGTCCGGATTGCATTGATCCCCTGGTACGGATGCACCGGATCATCTCGTCGAACGCCCGAAGGGAGATCCACGGCAGGGGGGTCTCCCCTTGCCATGAAAATTGACTTTTCTTCACGCCCCGCCCAACCGATACACCTACGCAAGCGGGAGATCCGAAAACGCGTTCTCCTGCCCGGTTTCAAGTTCGTATTCGCATCGGAGGTGCCTCATGGAGATTGCCTGGCCAACGGATTACGCGCTCCATCCCACGCAAATCGCGGAAAACAAGCAGCGGCAACAGGCCGAGGAGGTCCATTTCGAAGCCCCGGATCGGCCTCGCCTGGTTCAGAAATCGGATCGCGTCACCCTGTCGGATCCAGGCGTGACCCGCGGTCGCCTGGTCGTGCCGGTGCTGTTTTCTCCGCATGCCCTGGTGGAGCAGCGCATTCAGGGGATGGTCAACGGGGCCATGAGCGCCGTGCTCCATGAATCCCTCGATCTCCCGAACCCGGGAGGCATCCGCCAGGAGGTGGTGGTCAAGGGGTGATGCCGCCGCAGCCGAAAAATCGGCAGGCATCATGATTTTTTGATTTGCATTCAGAAGGCCGCGCTCCTAATCTTCCTTAGTTTGGCCTGAGCTGCCGTGAAAGTCGCCCTGCGTATTTCACGGTCAGAGGGTGAGCGTGCCTCCCCCCATCAGATACGTGAAAGGCATTGGCTGGGAAATGACCCGGCATTCGCGATTGTTCGGGAAAGAAAGCGCATGTTTAGATTGTTTGGCTTCACTGGCCTGTTGATCGTGGCTTGGATGGTTGCATGGCCGGCGCAGGCTGAGGAGGGCGCCCCGCCCGCCGCTGTTCAGCCCGTTGCGCCCGCAACCACTCCCCCCGCCGCCTTTCAGCCTGATGCGCCCGCAACCACCGCGCCCGCCGCTGTTCAGCCCGTTGCGCCCGCAAGCACTGCGCCTGCCGCTGTTCAGCCCGGCGCGCCTGCTGCCGCTGTCAAGCGCGGCGGTTACGATCCCCGTCTTGCTTGTGAACGCTATGCCCGTGAGGATGGCATCCAGGCCAATCACCTGGCCGATTACATGAATCAGTGCCTGCGGGATCTGGCCAACGATCAGATGCACGCAGAGGATGCGGAACCGGATTTGACGGATGCGGAGGCCGATGCTTTGTTGAATCCACCTCTGTCGCCCAAGCCGACGGCCAAGCCCGCCGCACCGGCCAAGCCGCCCCAAACGGGAAAGCCTCAGGTTCCGGCACGTCCGAAAACCCCCTAGTCTATCGGGGATCTCCTGAAAGGGCGTTCCTCAAGGAGGGGTGAGGGGGGGTCCCCCATCATGGCAAGTCTGCCGAGGAATCCCCGAAAGGGCGTTTCACGGTTGGGGGTGAGAAGTTCCCCCCTCATCGCACGTTTTGCGCCTGTCAGTGGCGCACAAGGGTGCATTGGTCACGGCAGGCAATGACCGGAGCTGAATGGCGTCGCATCGGTTTTTGGTGTCGTATGGAATCTCGTGGAAAGGGAGCGAGAAGCATGAGCGAGAAGTGGACTTTATCCGTGTTGCTGGCTGGTGGGGTGCTGCTGGGTGCTGCGTGGGCCGGAGCGGCGGAAGCGGTCCCCTCGGAGGAGGAGCTGATCGCCCAGTGCAAGCAGTTCGCCATCGAGGATCAGGTTCCGCCCAAGGAGGTGGATGCCTATGTCACCCAGTGCGTGTTGGACCTCAAAGAGCAGTATCTGCCCATTGGCGGCATGGATAACCCGATCTTCGCCCCGCCCATTGAGGGATTGAAGGATCCGATCAAGGATCCGCCGAAACCGCCGACGCGCTGATTCCTTGGTTTTCAGGTCGCCGGGATTGCCGGGATCGGGGGCCGATTAATGACCCGGATTCCGGCCTGAGGCTTGGCGGATCCCGCTCCCGGAGGCTTGGATCACCATGCGCGTCGCCCCACCTCCAGGCGCGTGCGTGCACCCGAGGCATCGATTTCGTGCGTGACGCCATGGACTTCCGCGCGATAGCCGCCTCCCTGCCGACCATCCCGCACCTCGATCAGTTCTCCCGGCAGGATTCGCGGACGATGCATCACGGTCAAACGTACCGACCGCAGCAACTCGCCGTCATCCAGCTCGGCCACCGCTCTGGCGCGACGTGCGTGGGTATCGGTCAGCAGCCGCGAGGCGATCTCCCGATCCCGCCATGGAGGATGGCCACGGGTCAGCACCACGGCCTCACCCGGACTTTCGCGCACAACACCCCGCGCCACGACCAGCGTCGAAAATCGGTTCCCCTCCGCCACGCTTGCCGGGGACTTCAACGGGTGACATCCCGCGACCGCCAGGGTGACAACCACCTGGGCCAGGGCACTGCCGGCGCGTGCCGCGGTCACCGTGCGGCCATCCGGCTCCAAAGTCAGTAAACCCAGATCCTCTCCCATCCAGATCACCGATTCGATGCGCCATGCAGGGCGTGACAAGACGACCCGGTTGTTGTTTTCAAACCGCAACAGTTCGCTCCGACTCCGCATCACCCCTTCTGCCGGCATCCATGTTCCGCTTGAGCTGGTCAAGGTGTCGAGGTGCACGCCGGGAGAGACCAGAGCCAATATCCGCACCGTCTGATCCGGTGCCTGGGTGTCCGTTGTGCTGGCGAGGGGATCGACCTCCAGCCAGATGCCTGGCTTTTGCAATTCGTCGGCCTCGGCACGCACCGTGACGCGGTTGATGCGCGTACCGCGGATCCCCGTCTCGCGCGACTCCAGCAGTTCCGCGTCCACATCCAGCTCATGTGCCGGCGTGGCGTGACACCATTCGGGCAGTGGACAGGGATGACGCGGCACCATCTCCAGCACGCCATCCGCGCGGGAACGGAGCTGTCCGCCAACCGCCTGGACGATCTGCCGTGCGACGCCCAACGGCGTCTCCTGCTCCAGACGCAGCCGGAATGCGGGCAGAAGCCAATCAGGCAGCTGCCAGATCACCCCCTCTCCCAACGCCTCTTCGACCGCCGCGCGTGCTGTGACCGGTCGCTCCCAGCTCCAGGCGCGCGATGCGGCAAAAGGCTCCCCATGACGTGCGGCCACACCCAGAAGGTCCAGCTCCTGTTCCAGGCCACCGGATCCAGCCAGGGTCAACCCCTGGTCGATCACCAACATCCGGAACGTCACACCATCCCAGCCGAGGGTGACGCGCTGCTCCAGGGAGAGTTCAGGAAGCAGCGCCTCCTGCGCCAACAGCAGTCGCGCACGCCAGGCCACCTGATCGGGACTCCAGGAGAGTGTGGCGCTTTCGATGGGAAGAGTGCGACCGTCGAGGGTCACGTCGGGCCAGGAGGCAAGATGTGGCGTATCACTGGCGCGCAGCCGCCACCAGCTTCCCAGCGCCACCTGCACCGGATCGTGTGTCAGCATCCCGAATCCCTGACCAAGGCATGTTGAGCATGTTTCGCTGTCGGCGCGCGGTTGCACAAGTCGGCTTGCGTGGCGTTGACGGAGGGACCAGATCCCATGCATGGCGAGTGCGAGGGTATCCTGCAGGGGTTGAATCGATCCCGACTCAAGTCGGGACTGCCACCCCTGTCCATGGGCGTCCTGGCATGGGGTGCGTTCCGGCAGAGTGAAGGTACGCCACTCCCAATCCACCCACTCTGTCAGATCGCTCCAGACCCCCTGATCATGCCAGACAACCGCATCATCCGACCACTGGCAGCGCATGTCGCGCGGAGCCTGATCGAAGAAAACAGGCAGGATCCACAGCGAGCCCACCGCCACCGCCTGACCTGCGCCGAAATCGTAGGCGATCCACGACGCCACGCCGGGAGCATCGTTGCTCCAACTGGTATTGTCATCGCTGTCAAAGAGCAGCGCGGCATCGGCGTCGTTGTGGCTGGCCGAAGCCGTGCCCTGACCGCAGAGACTCTCGGAGCCGCCACTCAGACGCATCTGAATTTCGGCCAGGGTGATCCAGCCACGGGTGCCATTCGTGGATTGGGTCACAAGCAAACGCCAGTATCGGTGCGCCATGCCAGCCTCACTCCGGTTCCGGATAGAAGGAGATATCTTCGAAAGTGGCCTCTGGACCTTCGATCAGGGTAGCGATCTCATTGGGATGATAAAGAGGCCAGTAGGAGGTGTTGTAGGTGAGCTGATTGCCGTTCCAAACCAACTGGCAGGTACGATCATAGGTATCACCCTGGAGACTGGGCGAGCGGATGCCAGCCAATGGATAGGTTGCGGAAAAGGCATTATACCAGGATGCCGTGAACGGAATGGTTGCCGAGGGGCCGAACGAGGTGGTGATTTCGAGCCGCATCGCATTCCAGAGCGTTGAACAGGAGCCAAATCCGATGGTGAGGTGCAGATTGGAATAGGTCATCACCCGTTTGTCGCTGGATGAGTTGGGGGGTCCGTTCGGAGGGATGAGATTTTCGATGATTTGATTCGGTATGAACCACACCATTCCGGCACAGTTGAAGGCGATCTTGAGATCATACGTCCAGCCGGTCATCCAGTAGTTGGGCGACCAGAGTACCACCAGGGTCGGCAGGTGAAAACGAGCCGTGGGGATGGCCGCGGAGATGTGATAGGTGGCGCTGTAGGGAATGCTC
>JADFZD010000082.1 GCA_015232705.1 Magnetococcales bacterium
GGTGCGTCCCACGGTGCACTACTCCATGGGCGGCATCCGCACCGACAAATATGGCGCAGCCCCGCTTCCCGGACTTTTTGCCGCCGGCGAGGCGGCCTGCGTGTCGGTGCATGGCTCCAACCGCCTGGGTGGCAACTCGTTGCTCGACACCATCGTCTTTGGCAAGATCACCGGCGCACATGCCAGCAAGTATGCCAAAAGCGCCAAACTGCACGATTTCCCTGCCGACGCCCTGGGAGAGGTCGAAGAACGGGTACGCGAATTGAAGGCACGCCCGGACCGTGGTCTGCGTCCCGCCACCCTCCATCACGACATGGCCGAATCGATGAACGCCTGGTGCGGCGTCTATCGCGAGGTCAACGGCATCGCCACACTGGCCGACAAGTTCGCGGGCTGGCGCAAGGAGTACGAGCGCATCCACCTGGATGACAAGTCACAGATCTTCAACGTGGATCTGTTGCGCGCCATCGAGTTGCGCAACCTTTTGGATCTCGGGGAGTGCATCGTCAAGGGCGCTTTGGCACGCCAGGAGTCGCGCGGCGCCCACTTCCGCATCGACTTCCCCAATCGCGACGATGCCAACTGGCGCAAGCATACCCTCGCCTTCTGGGACGAGGCCGGCCAGACCATCCGTCTCGATACCGAGGCGGTACGCACGGTCGGCAATCCCGAATATACCCCGAAGGAGAGAACCTATTGATCGTCCGCCCGCCAAGGGCTTGAAGAGGGAGGCAGCATGAGCGCACACGTCTACATCTTCCGCATTCAGCGCAACATGCCTGGCCAGGTGGGCGCGGTTCAGTCCCACTGGCAGGAGTATTCGGTTGAGGCGGAACCCAACACCACCATCCTCACCCTGCTCGAAGTGATCAAGGGCCAGCAGGATGGCTCACTCACCTTTCGTCAGTCGTGCCGCTCCGCCATCTGCGGATCGTGCGCGATCTCGATTTCCGGACGGACCCGGCTCGCCTGCAAGACGCATGTTGGCGCCGTCGCCAAGGATGGCGTCGTCGAGATCGCCCCGCAAAAGAATCAACCGGTGCTGCGGGATCTGGCCATCGATATCCGCCCCTTCTTTGAACGGGTGCACGGCATCAAGCCCTATCTCCAGGAAGGACCGGAAAAGGCGGGCAAAGTCACCAGTACCGCCTATGATCAGGTCAATCATGTCACGCAGTGCATCATGTGCGCCTGTTGCTACTCCGAATGCACCATGGCCGAGGTCAACCCGGCCTACATCGGACCAGCAGCCCTGGCCAAGGCGTTCCGCTTCGTCTCGGATCCACGCGAAGGCAAGAAAACCGAACGTCTGCGCGATCTTTCCGAGCCGAACGGCATCTGGAGCTGCACCCGCTGCACCATGTGCGTCGACGTCTGTCCCAAGGAGGTGGCGCCGATGGAGGCCATCGTCAAGCTGCGCACCCGTGGTCTCGACAAGGGGTACGACGACTCGGCGGCGGCCAAACATGCACTGGCCTTCCACGAGGATATCGTCAAAACCGGTCAGCTGAACGAGTTCACCCTGATGATGCGTACCCTGGGAATCTTCGGCTCCCTGAAAGAGACCGCCATGGCGCTGCATCTGGCCAAAAAGGGCAAGATCCCCTCGCCATTCCCTCATTCTATCCAGGGAGTCGAAGAACTGCGGCGCATCTACACGGCTCTGGAGCGCACCCCGGTGGATGTGGAGACCAAAGCCAAGCAGGCTGTTCCTGAATGATCCTGTGTGATGGCGTTCAGGGGCCCATGGCCCCTGGAGGGATCCAAGGGCAAAGCCCTTGGTACTTTGCTTTGAACTTCAGACTTTGTATGACTTTGACTTGGCCTTTCGCGCGATTTTCACGATAAGCCTTTTTTCGTGCCTCTTACGAAAAAGGGCGCAAGCGTGCGTCGTCTCATGTGCATCCCCCGTTGACCGAAGGGAAATGCGGGATACACAGTGCCTTGGTGAGTCGAGCCGCCTGAGGCGGCTGCTTGAGGCAAGGCGAAGAGGCGTCGTTTTGCCAAAAACGCAAAACGACGCCTCTTCCAAGACTGGCGCAATGATTTTTTCACAAGAAGCGTGAAAAAATCTATCTCTGAAAGACGCGCCTCAAGACAAAAAGCAAATACAGAACAAGGCAAAGTCAAAAGAAAAACCTCAGAGGCTCTGCCTCCGAACCTCCGCCGGGGACCTTGCTCTCCCCGGACCCCTGCAATCATTGGGACCCGAATCGTTACGCTGAATCCTTATTCTCAGCCGTCAATAGGAGACGCATCATGTCCTTGGAATTTGCCTACTATCCCGGTTGCGCGGCCAAACAGATCCAGCGCGAAGCCGATTGGGCCGCCCGCGAAGTATCTCAACAACTGGGCATCCGCCTGCTCGACATGCCGCGCGCCTCATGCTGCGGCGCGGTCAGTCTGCGCGAAACCAAACCGTCCTTTGCCATGGCCGTGGCCGCACGGATCCTCTCCGAGGCCGAAGCCATGGGTCGAGATCTGGTGACCATCTGCAACACCTGCCTGCAAACCCTCTCCCAGGCCAACTATCGGCTGCAAAACGAACCGGAACTCCTGGAAAAAATCAACGTCGTGCTCGCCGAAGGCGGGGTACGCGCCTACCAGGGAAAAGTCCAGGTGCGCCATCTGCTGTGGGTGATCACCGAGCAGGTCGATCCCCACCTGTTGCGCACCAAAATCACCCATCCGCTCAAGGGGATGCGTATCGCCGCATTCCTGGGGTGCCACTCGGTGCGCCCGGAAGAGATCTTCGCCCAGCCTGCCAACAAGGAGAACACCCCGCACCTGGATCGCCTGATCACGATCATGGGTGGCGTCCCGGTCACCTACACCGGCAAGGATCGCTGCTGCGGCTTCCATGTCATGCTCTCTGACAAGAATGAAGTGCATGCCATGGCCGCCAAAAACTGCCTGAGCGCCAAGGATGCCGGCGCCCAGATCATGATCACCCCCTGCACCCTGTGCGACATGATCATGGGCTCCTCGCAGGAACTTGCCGCCAAGACCGTACAACGCACCATCGATCTGCCTGAGATGAATTTCGCGCAACTGCTGGGATTGTCCATGGGAATTTCCAAAAGCAAACTGGGCATCTCGCGTCTGCATATCGATCCCTCTTTCGCGCTCTCCAAAGTCGGCTTAGCATAATAATTGCATTAATGACGATCATGGAAACAGATCTTCCGTGATCGTCATACGTGCCGCATGACGATCACGAGGGGGTTCCTCGTGATCGTCATGAATGCCGCTGGAGTTTCAACCCGCCCGTGAGTTACCACTCGCTCTTCAATCCGCTTCTCTCCCCCCGCTCCATGGTGATCGTCGGCGCCTCGCGCCATACGGAAAAACTGGGACACGCCCTGTTGAGCAATGCCCTTTCCGGCGGTTTTTCCGGTCCGATCCATGTGGTCAACCCCAATGGCGGCGAGATTCTCGGACGCCCGGTGATCACGCGTGTCGCGGATCTGCCACGCGGGGTCGATCTGGCGGTGCTGGCACTGCCGGCAGAGGCCACCGTGGATGCGGCCCGCATCGTCATGTCGCGCGGTTGTCAGGCGCTGGTGGTGATCTCGGACGGTTTCCGCGACATGAACGCCGAGGGCGCCAAACGCGAAGAGGCTCTGGCCAAACTCTGTCATGACCGTGAAATCCCGTTGCTGGGGCCGAACTCCCTTGGGGTGATCCATCGACAACTAGGCTTGAACGGCTCCTTGAGCGTGGCCTATCCGCCGCCGGGAGGCATCTCCCTGGTGACCCAATCCGGAGCCATCGGCGCCGCGGCACTCGACTGGATGGCAGCGCGCAATCTCGGCATCGCCAAGATGCTCAGTCCAGGCAACGAAGCCGGCGTCACCATGGCCGAGTGCATGACCTATCTGGCCCACGACTCGGAAACCTCGGTGATCGCCTGTCATCTCGAACGTCTGACGGACGGTGCCGGATTTCTGCGCGCCGCCACCGAGGCCTCGCGCGGCAAGCCTGTGGTTTTGCTGTTGGGAGGCAGCAGCGAATGGCGCGCCAGTCAGGCGGACGGAGAACCGGTCGAGGCATCCCTGCCCGATGCGCCATCGATCTTCGCCGCGGCCTGTGATCGCACCGGCGTCATTCAAGCGCATGATTTCCAGGGATGGCTGGACATCCTCATGGCCCTGAATCATCTCCCCTCGCCACGATCGGGACGCGTGGCGGTGGTCAGCAACGGTCTGGGTCCGGGTCTTCTGACCGCCGACCTGCTGGCCGGACGGGGTTTGACCTCGGTGAGCCTGGATCCGAGCCTGGCCATGCCCTTGAAAGCGCAACTCCCGCATGGCGCCAATCTGCGCGGTCCGCTGGATCTGACCGGTGTCGCCCTGCCCCGCCATTACCAGGCCACGCTGAAAGCCATCGATGCCGATGAAAAGATCGGAGCCGTGGTATCGATCATCACCCCGCAACCGCTCACGCGTCCGGTGGAGATCGTGCGCGCGCTGCTCAGCGACGGCCCGTCACGCAAGCCTCTGGTGACGGTGTTCATGGGGGGCGCGCATGCCCGATCCGGCATGGACGAGATGGATACCCTGCACGTTCCCTGCTATCCCACGCCGGAACGGGCGGTACAGGCGTTGGCTGCCCTGGATCAATATGCCCGCTGGCGTGGACGCGGACCGCGCATTCTGGGACAGTTTCCGGTCAATCGCACGCGGGTGCGCCGGCTGATCCAGCGGCATCACCTGTTGGGGCAGGTGCGTCTGTCGGAGATGACCGCCAAGGAGATCCTTCAAGCCTACGGCATCGTGATTCCCGAAGGGGAGAGCGCTACCACCATCGACGAGGCGTTGGAGAGCGCGGAGCGCATCGGCTATCCGGTGACGCTGCATCTGCTCTCGCCGGAGTTGCATCTGGCAAGCGACATGGAGACCCGGCACGTCGATCTGCCAGACCCGCGCGCACTGCGCGACGGATTTGATCTACTGACGCTGCGTTTTGCCCGGAAGGTGCCCGAGGGACGGCTGGACGGGATATTTGTCGAAAAAAATCTCGCCCACGGGCGACATGCCGCCCTGGGGATGGTGCGTGACCGGCAGTTCGGTCCAATTCTGCATGTCGGTGGCGAAAACACCCCGCCCGACGAGATGATCTGTCAGTTGGCACCGGTCACTTCGGAGGATGCGATCGCCATGCTCCGCGCCGGTTGCCGGCAACAGAAGATCCATGCGATCTGCGCTGAGATGAACGATTCGGAGTTGCAGGGGGTGGCCGAAGTGTTGCAGCGGATCAGTCTGCTGGTCACGGACTTTCCGGAGATCGAACGGGTGGAGATCAATCCGCTGATCATCCGGCGTGCCGGTCTGCCACCGGTGGCCACAGAGTGCGAACTGCGTCTCATGCCAGGAAACGTCACCCCATGAAACACCCCTCCCACACCCCGGATGCGCAGTGGAACAGTCGCTACGCCAAAATGATCACCAGCGCCCAGGAGGCGGTGCGGCGCATCAAACCGGGGCAACGGCTCTTTCTGGCCACCGGGGCCGGCGTACCGCGCGCGCTGGTGCGTGCTCTGATCCAGGAACGCTCCCGGTTGGCCGACATCGAGGTGATCCTGGTATTCGTGGCCGGCGAGTTTCCCCTGGCCGTGAAAGAACTCTCCGATACCTTTACGGTCAACACCTTCTTTGTCGCCGACAACACCCGCGAAATGGTACGCTCGGGCATGGCGGATCACACGCCGATCCTGATGTCCGACATTCCTCGTCTGTTTTCCAGCGGACAGTTGCCCATCGATGTGGCGATGATCCAGGTCACTCCACCGGATATGGAGGGTGAGGTCAATCTCGGGATTGCGGTGGATGTGGTGCGCTGTGCCACGGAGAATGCCAGTCTGGTGCTCGCCCAGGTGAATTCGGCCATGCCGCGCACCCATGGAGATTCGGGCATCTCGGTGTGGGATCTCGACCTGTTGATTCCCGCCGAGGATCCTTTGCCGGAATGGCATCTTCCGGAACCCGACGAGGCACTGGAACGCATTGGTCCACAGATTGCCGCGCTGGTTCCGGACGGGGCCACAGTGCAGATGGGTCTCGGTCGCGCGCCGCAACTGGTGATCCGCCATCTGACCGAAAAAAGGAACTTATGCATCCACACGGAGATGATCAGCGACACGGTTCTGGAGTTGATCGCCGCCGGGGCGATTCTCCCGCCGGAACACGACGACGATCACGGACAGATCGTCACCAGTTTCGCCATGGGAAGCCGCAAGCTCTACGACGCGGTCCATGACGCACCGCTTTTTTC
>JADFZD010000083.1 GCA_015232705.1 Magnetococcales bacterium
TGGTGTATGATATCATGAACGACAAGCAGCGGAAAACCTACGAAGAGGAGTACGAATGCGATTTCTCCTTCGCGGTGCCTGGTCTGGCCCGTTTCCGCGTCAACGCCTTCAATCAGCATCGTGGTCCGGCTGCGGTATTCCGCACCATCCCTTCGGAGATCCTCTCGTTGGAGCAACTTGGCACCCCGGAGATCTTCAAGGAGTTCGCCGCCACCCCGCGCGGTCTGGTGCTGGTCACCGGTCCCACCGGCTCCGGGAAATCCACCACGCTGGCGGCCATGATCGACTACAAAAACAAGAACGAATACGGTCACATCCTTACCATGGAGGATCCCATCGAGTTCGTGCATGAGTCAAAAAAATGTCTCATCAACCAGCGCGAAGTGCATCGCGACACCCGCAGCTTCTCGGCAGCGCTCCGTTCGGCCCTGCGCGAGGATCCGGATGTGATCCTCGTGGGCGAAATGCGCGACCTGGAGACCATTCGTCTGGCGTTGACCGCCGCCGAAACCGGACATCTGGTCTTTGGAACTTTGCATACCACCTCGGCAGCCAAAACCATCGACCGTGTGGTGGATGTCTTCCCCGCCGCGGAAAAAGAGATGATCCGCACCATGCTCTCCGAGTCGATCCGCGCCATCGTTTCCCAGAACCTTTTGAAAAAAAAGGGAGGAGGCCGGGTTGCTGCCCACGAAATACTCATAGGCACCCCGGCCATCCGCAACCTGATCCGCGAAAACAAGGTGGCGCAAATGTACTCGGCCATCCAAACGGGACGTGGTGTCGGCATGCAAACTTTGGAACAATGCTTGCAAGAACTCCTGAACAAGGGACTCATCACCAAAGAGGCCGCCCGTGAAAAGGCCAATATCAAGGACGGGTTCAAATAAGCATTCTGCCCTGCGAGGAATTCGACTCATGAAGAAAATCCACTCCGGTCTCGCCACTCTGCTGCTCGCCGCTGTCATGGGTGGGTGCGCCCCCGGGTTCCAAGGCCAACCGGCCAACGGTTCGTCCATCGTTCAGAGCGAAGTGGATCTCATCCGTATGAGTCACGCCCTGACAGACGCCCTGGTGGCCGAATTGCGCAAGAATCACCCCTCGTTCCACCAGCGCAAGCCGATCCTGGTGACCAGCTTCGTCAATCGCGGCCAACTCGACAGCACCTCGGAACTGGGCAACCTGATCGCCGACCATGTCGCCTCGCGCCTGACCCAACAGGGTTTCACCGTGGTCGAACCGAAATTGCGCAAGAGCCTGGCCATCCGCCAAGATCAGGGTGAGTTCATCCTCTCGCGCGATATCGAAAAGATCAACCACGACAACAAGGCCTTTGCCGTGGTCACCGGAACCTACACCGAAACCCGCGACACCCTGGATTTCACTTCGCGCATGATCGCGCTCAACAGCCGTCAAGTGCTTGCCTCGGTCGATGCCAAGGTGCCTGTCACCGGTTCCACCCGCGAACTACTGATCAACACCAATAGCGGCACCAACATGCCGGTGGTCACGCGATGAAACGCACGTTCCTCCATTTCGCGCCACCCGCCGCACTGGCGCTCGTGATGTTCGTCGCCGGCGGTTGCGCCAGCAACCCGCTTCAGGAGGGCTATCCCCTGGTGTCGGTACCGCTGACCTCCACCCCGGAAGTCGAGCCCGGCGAAGTGGCCCAACAGGCCGCCGAAGTGATGCTGCAAACCGTTGGCGAACGACTCAATGCCCGCGAAGTGATCCTCCCCGCCTCGTTCGTGGAGGAGAACAACATGGACAAAAGCTCGCCTTTGGGACGGATGCTCGCCAAACAGATGGCCACCCGCTTCACCCAGGCCGGCCACTCGGTGGTGGAACTCACGCTGCGCAGCGACATCCTGCTCAAAAAGGGCGCGGGTCAATTCGTGCTCTCCCAGGAAGCCAAGGAGATCAAGAAAACCCACAAGGTCTCCGCCGTTCTGGCCGGCAGCTATGTGACCGCCAAAAACCGGGTCTACGTCAACGCCCAACTGGTGCGCACCTCCGATGGCGTGGTGCTGGCCTCCAGCGACTACAGCATGCCTCTCACGCCAAACATCCGGGCGCTGCTCAAATAGACCATCCAGACCTGGAACCTGGCGGATGTGAATCATATTCTGGTTTATGTATAAGCATATCCCGGTTCATTGAAAACATGGACCGGGATTTTTCATTTCTGTCAACCAAACCCGAATCAGGACCATTTTCATGGAACGCGACCAGGCCATCAAGTTCATGCTCGACGCGCTGAAAACCATGCTCAAGCGGGGCGGATCGGATCTGTTCATCACCGCCGGCTTCCCGCCTGCCGCCAAGCTCGACGGCAAGATGACCCCACTCAACCGCACCCCCCTCGATCCTGCCCAGAGCCTGATTCTCGTCAAGGCGATCATGAACGATCGCCAGGTCAAGGAGTTCGAAACCTCCAAGGAGTGCAACTTCGCCATCAACCCACCCGGCGTGGGACGCTTTCGCGTCAACGCTTTCATGCAGCAGGGACAGGCCGGCATGGTGCTGCGCACCATCACCACCACGATTCCAGATTTCGATCAACTCGGTCTGCCCCCGGTCTTGAAAGATGTGGTGATGAGCAAGACCGGGTTGGTGCTGGTGGTGGGCGGCACCGGATCGGGCAAATCGACCACTCTGGCGGCCATGCTCGGCATCCGCAACCGCGACAGTCACGACCACATCATCACCATCGAGGATCCGATCGAATACGTCCATCCGCATGTCAACTGTCTGATCACCCAGCGCGAAGTCGGAGTCGATACCCTAAGCTGGCATGCAGCCCTCAAGAACACCCTGCGTCAGGCGCCGAGCGTCATTCTGATCGGCGAGATTCGCGACCAGGAGACCATGGAGCACGCCATCAATTTTGCCGAAACCGGACACCTGGCCCTATCGACCCTGCACGCCAACAGCGCCAATCAGGCCCTGGATCGCATCATCAACCTCTTCCCTTCCGAAAAACGGCAGCAACTTCTCATGGACCTCTCGTTGAATCTGCGTGCCATCGTCTCGCAACGCCTGATCAAGCGTCAGGGTGGCGGACGGGTCGCGGCCATCGAGATCCTGCTGAAATCCCCTCTGATTTCGGATCTGATTTTCCGCGGCGAGGTGGCCGGCATCAAAGAGGCGATGGCCAAATCCAACGCGTTGGGTATGAAGACCTTTGATCAGGCGCTGTTTGATCTTCACGAAGCGGGTCTGATCGGTTACGAGGATGCGCTGCGCAATGCCGATTCCGCCAATGAACTGCGTTTGAGAATCAAGCTCGAAGGCAAGGATGCCAAGAATCAGGATCTTGCGGCGGGGCTTGGCCACCTGAGTCTGAGCCGCAAGGATGACGAATGAACCTGGTGGCGCACCCGAGTTGAATGGACCGCTCTTTCATCCGTCATTCCCGCGAATGCGGGAATGCAGAATTCAGATGACCGAATCACCAGGGCGCGTTGACACTTGAAGGCCGTGAGCCTTCAGACAAAGCACGACGACCCGAGCAGCACAGCATACACGGTAGTGTGCAGCAACGAAGAGGCGTCGCAACGCCGTATCAATGCCTCTGACGCAATAACCCCCTGAAGTCCGTCTTCAGGAATGCGGTTATAAAGAAATCAAACAGATCTGATTGAGACTGAGGGATCTTGATTGGAGGTTGTTCTGGCGAAAATGGAAATCCAGGTCACCAGGTCAAGCAGCACCATTTTTATATCTTGAACAGCGTGGCGTGTACCAGACTCCCGCTTGCGTGAAAAAAAAGGCCCCAACACGACGACACATCTGTCAAACCTGGTCGGATGAGATCCCAGAAAACCGGCAAAATGGTCAGACTTTGAGATTTTTTCCCCTAAATAATTCCCCATGTTCATCATAACGCCCCAGAAGGGCTTGATCGACGCCGCCTGCCTGTGTCAATTTAATCTAAAAAATCCCTTGAGCATAACGCCCGACGACTCCAACCAGCGCACATCAGGAAAAATACCTCGATCATGGCACGCATACTGGTGGTGGATGACGATGGACAAACCATCGAGCAGATCGCCCGACTGGTGGCCAATGCTGGCCACGCGGTCGAATTTCTGCTGGAATCCCCTTACCTTCTTGCCAAACTCGACGTCTCCCCACCCGATCTCCTGCTTCTGGATGTCAACATGCCAGAGATCGATGGCATCACCCTGCTCAAGAAGATCCTCGCCACACCCCATCTGAAAGAGATCCCGGTGATCATGATCACCGGCGAAACCGACGAGTCACTCATTCAGGAGTGCTTTCAACTCGGTGCGGTCGATTTCGTCAACAAGCCGATCCGCCCTCTGGAATTGATCTCGCGCATCCGCATCGCTCTGGAAACCCGTGCTCACATTCATGCGATCCAGGCACAAAGAAATGCTCTTCAGCGCAGCAAATCGTTTACCGACGCCATTCTCAACAGCATGCAAGAGGCGATCTGCGTCATCGAACGCGATACCTGTCTGATCCTCGAAGCCAACCTGGTTTTTCTCCAACAGCTCAACCTGCCGCGCCACCGCGTGGTCGGAAAGCGGTGTCACGAACTGCTCCACGACAAACGCCACGCCTGTCAGGGGTGCGAAGGTCCAGCGAGCAGCCAGTGCATTCTGAGTGTCACCTTCGAGAGTGACGAGTCGCATACCCTCTGTTTCTCAGGCCGCGATGCCGTGGGTCAACCGCGCCACACCCAGCTTTCCACCCTGCCGATCCTGGATGCCACGGCGCGCACCGAACGGGTGGTCTGTCTGGAACGGGATGTCACCCAGAGCCAGGAAACCGAAAACCGCTTGAAGCATCTGGCCTTTCACGATCCCCTGACCCATCTGCCCAACCGCCAACTGTTCCTCGACCGTTTGCATCAGGCCCTGGCCCAGGGACGCCGGCATGCGCAGATGGTAGCGGTGATGCTGTTTGATCTGGACCACTTCAAAAGCATCAACGATACTCTGGGACATGCGGCGGGGGATCAGTTGCTTCAGGAGGTTGCCGTGCGGTTGCGCGCCTGCGTGCGAGAAAGCGATACCGTGGCACGACTTGGGGGAGACGAATTTTCCGCTGTTCTGACCAATGTGACCGACGGCAGCCAAGTGCGCAAGGTGGCCAAGAAGATGCTGAAATCCCTGGGACGGAAGTTTATCCTCCAGGGAAGCAAGCTGAACGTCACCTCATCGATTGGGGTGAGCCTCTATCCGCGCGATGGGGATGAGAGCGCCGATCTGATCGACAAGGCCGACAAAGCGCTTTACCAGGCCAAGAACTCCGGACGCGACACCGTGCGATTTTTCTCGCCTTGGGACATGGAAGAGGCGCCCTGAATCGACTCCGCTGACCATTGTCACGAAATCATGCCCCGGATTACGCGTGATGAAGATCCCCCGGTATTACGCAGGATGCGGAGCACCCGGATCATCCTTCCGGGGTGGACTCGGGAGTTACCGTTTGATCGACCGAAAAAGGATCAACATGTTCCATCGTCCGCTTGCCGCCACGACCACGGGAAGCAGATGGTCCCTCTCCCTCAACTGAGACTTGTCCCAACCCCTCGCCACGCAGATTGATGCGTTTGAAAAGGTGATCGATCAACTGTTCATGTTGTTCCGGCGTCATGCGGTATCCTCGAATCATGCACCAATATTACCTAATCATATCAGGCACATTAAAGCACGAAATGCTGATTCCGTCAATGTCGGAACCACAAGCCCTCATAATCTGGTCACTTGCCCTTGCCCCACACATCCGGGGCCACGCCATCAAGCAAACCATGGCAATGTGTACACTGGGACTGCACGTCATCCAAGGCCTTGACCACCTCCTGCGCATCCGACTTCTTTTCCAGGTGTTGAATGGAGGCTTGATAGAGGTGCTTCATGGACTTTTGGCAATGATCGGCCATCTTGTTGAAATCATCTTCGGTGAGTTTTTGTCCCTCCCCACCTTTTTGCAGGGTGATGGAGCTGCTCACATGCCACTCCATGGGCCCGAGCAGACCAAACGTATTTTGCAGGCCCGTGGCATGCCGCGCCAGGTTGCGGCTGTAGCGAAAATCGTGGGTAGCCAACTGGCGAATGGCATCCGAGTGAAGTCGAATCAAGCTGATCACCGAATCCACATACTTTTCCTTCTCACCGGCCTGTGCCGGGCTGGCAAGCCCCACGAGCAACGCCGCTGCCCCGAAGGCCGCAAGCCAACCCGATTTCCAACCCATACGCGCACGACCACCGTTGC